>JACPWO010000003.1 GCA_016197005.1 Candidatus Anderseniibacteriota bacterium | reverse complement strand
TTCGCTACGGTAATCGTAACTGTTTCACTGTCCGTGAGAAATCCGTCGCTCACCGTAAATGTCACAGGGTAGTTTCCAGACTGGCTGTAATCCGGTGTCCAGCTAAATATTTTTGTCTGCGTATCAAAACTCGCTCCTTCAGGAAGATCGCTCGCACTATAGACGAGCGTATCCCCATCGGCATCACTTCCACTGACCTGGATGCTTAAAGTGGCTGCTTCTTCAGTTCCCTGTGTACCTATCGCCTCCAATACCGGAGCCTTATTCACCTGTTTGACTGTGACTGCGATGGTCGCCTGAGAGCTGAGTGTTCCATCGCTGACAGATAGCTCAAAGATCAATTCCTCATCTTTGCTCACTTCAGGGGCACTGAAGCTGGCAACGGCGCTTGTCGCATTCACAAGCGTTACGGAAATAGCCCCACTCACCTGCCGCCACTGATAGGTCAAGGTGTCTCCGTCTGGATCGCTTGAACCACTCGCATCAAGCTGTACCATTTCTGTCTCGTTCGGACTTGAAGGCGTTGCAACTCCACTTGCAATGGGGGCACGGTTCAGAGGCCCCATTGTCATCACATTCGACATCTCGGAAACGTTTCCAAATTCGTCCTTCGTCTTCATCGCAAAATAGTACGTAGTGCTTCCGTCGAGACCGGAAACTGTGAAATGCTGAACCGTCCCAGCACTTGCAGGAGCTGGAACACCTGAAAGTTGATTTGCACTGCTAAAATTCGACGCGTCGATGGCAGAGGTAGACTGGCGAATATCATAAGAAGAGGCCGTACCCGATGTGCCATCGTCTCCAGGCGCCGTCCAGTACATATCAATGGAAGTTGAGGAAAGCTTTGACCCCGACAAATCAGTGACTGCGGCAGGAGCTACAGCATCGTAAAGATAATCGCGACCACAAACCTCGTCTTGGGTAAGGCTATGGGACTGTGACCCAGTCGAGCCTGTGGAGTTCATCACTTCCTGACCCGTCGCATTCACTGGATGAAGCGAGCAATCGTAATTGGCCGCATAGTCATCCGCCTGATCAGGATGGCTAAGCCCTATTACATGCCCAAACTCGTGAAGGGCAACACGCTCGATATCATATTGCCCGGTCGTAGGATTGGTTGACCAGCTGTAGTAGGAATTAAAGTTCACGTAATCATAATAAATGGTTTTCCCGCTGATCACGGGCTGGGCATAAGCCAAAGTTCCACTACCCCCCTGATTTTCGGAATAGACATAAACTAATTCTGAGGAGCTGACTTCACTAAAATTCAAAGCGGTGTTGCCATTGTCCCAGGTTACAACGGCATTGCGGACTGCTTGCATGGAAGAAGCGCTTCCATCAAGAAAGAAGGAACTGATTCGATAAGGAATGTTGGATGGATTCGTAAACCGATAGGCATTGGAGGGACTTACAAAACCGAGAAAGGCAAAACCATAGGCCTGGCTCGCGATGAAAGGCAAGAGGAAAAGGGATAGAACAATGAATTTAAAGGCGCTCCTTATTTTTTCCTGTTTATTATTAGCTTCTGGCTTCGAACTTCCAGCCTCTTTTTTATTCCTGAACATATTTCTTAATCTCATTGACCAAATCCTCCAAATTGATATAGGGAGGGGTACTCGACTTGACTTCCCTCCCTGTTTTCTGATCCACTAAGGCAAGCGACCTTGCATTTTTATCTTGAAACGCCACTTCCTCACCCGTTTTAGAATCTCTCATAACCCTGAATTTACCCTGAGAAAAACCCGTAATCACATGCTCCCCTGTCTCTGGCAGTTCTGTAAGAAAAAGAAGGACATCCCGTTTACTTTTAAACGTGGGAGCCCCTGGAACCCTCATATCTAAATCGCCTATTTGCCCCCCCATTCTTTTTACAGAAATCACATCCCCTTCATGAATAGAAGAACAAGCCTTTAAAACCTTCTCTATACGAATCTGAAGAATGGCATTAAGCACCTGAACATTCTCGGTATGGGGAATAGACTCAAACTCCTTATCAATTTGAACAACCTCTCCCACGACGATGGCACAGGAATGACCGACAAGTTCAGGAATATCCATTTTCAGAACAACTGTTCCAAAAAGAGGAAAAATAAAACACATACAAAAATAAGTTACAACGAGACCCCTTAGTCCGACCAAGCATATTCTTTTCATATTTTCCTCACCTTCCAAAAAACCAGTTAAAAGTTTAAAGTTTAACCCCGTTATTCAACCCCATCATTCGATAGGGCAGACGGGGCAAGAGTTCAAAGAAAAAACAAAAGACAAAAAATAAAAGATTAAATACAGTTTAAAGTTAAAAGTTTAAATTGAGAGGCATACTTCCCTCGCACTCCCTTCATTTTAAAAAAATCATATTCAAAACGCAGATCATCGTTCTCAATTTTTTTCTTCATAAACTTTAAACTTGTCGAGTAGACATATATTTCAATGCCCCTCACGGAACCGTACGTGCGGATTTTCCGCATACGGCTCTTCAGTAAGCCTCACTCAATTTTGACGGTATATAAAAGCGATGGACGATCCGTGGCTTCGGTAAGGG
>JACPWO010000002.1 GCA_016197005.1 Candidatus Anderseniibacteriota bacterium | reverse complement strand
GGTAGCCATTTTCTCCTTCGTGAACTATTTCATTATTGCCGCCTACGTCCGAGGCAAGAATTGGCAGACCGCATCCCATTGCTTCCAAAATAACGGAGGGCATACCTTCAGACAGAGACGTTAAAATAAACACATCAGCATATTGGTAAGATTTTTCGAGTTGGTCGTACGGCACCATACCCACATAGCGAATCAGATCGCTAACTTTTAACTTTTCAGATAACGTGTCCAGTTCAATACGATGCGCACCCGTGCCTACTACTTCTACTTCAAATGGACGTTTGGCAAGCTGGCGAACTTTCGGCAGCGCTTGTACTACTCGCTGAAACCCTTTACGTGGAATCAGGCGACCAATAAACAGTATTTTTACTTTTGGATTCTCTGGCCGATCAATTGGTTTAAAACGAGCAGTTTCCACACCATTGGGAACACATTTAAATTCGCTCGTAGGATCTGCTTGTTTGCCCAGCCGTACCAAATCTTGCGAGCAGACCGTGCGAAACTCGGCTGAACGCCAAATTGTCTTCAGAAGTGGCGTAATGATTGGGTACAGCATTTGATAACGAGAAGGATTGGCATTAGGAATGTCGGAACCACCAAAGTAAACGCCGTAAGGAATTCCCCGTAACTTACACATCATCCACGCTACCCACCCGGCGGGTAAGGCAAAGTAAGCTTGAATAAAGTCGACATTATTTCGTGCGGTATACCACAAGACATAGAACAGGGCGGAGATACCAAAAATGACGAGCTCCCAAGCTGCACAATAATCCTTGTAGCGACGAATAGTCGGGATGCGGATAACGGTTGCTCCATCAATTACTTCCCGTTTAGGCAAATCCTTATATTTCGAAGTAATAAGTGTTACCTCGTGCCCGGCCTGCGTTAAATACCGTAACGCATATTTCGTTACGGTTGATCCGCCTCCACCGATAGGCGGAAACTCGTTATTAATGAGAAGTAGTTTCATTAAATCCTGTGGTGGATTTAATGGTATACGCCTTTTTCTGAGCGTAATAGGTATGAGCCACCACGTCTGCTAAAACCCCTGTAAGTAAGAATTGAAAGCCAAGTAGTACCAAGAGTACCGCTAAGAGTGGCGAGGAACGGCCAGATAAAGCAATTAGTCTAATTAACCACAAAAACCCCAACGTTCCACCAAGAAGGAACCCAACGGCAATGAAGAAAATTCCGATAGCACCAAAGAAGTGCATTGGCCGAGCTGAGTATTGCACCCAGAATTTCACAATTACGAGATCCAAAAATCCTTTTAGTTTTTTCCGCACATTATATTTCGTGTGTCCATGTTGACGAGGGTGGTGGCGAACTACCATCTCGCCTACTTTAAATCCTTTCCACGCCAGCAGAGCTGTAATATAACGGTGCATTTCTCCGTATAACTCTAAATCTTTCAGTGCTTGTCTTTTATATACTTTAAGTGAGCAGCCATGGTCATGGATTTTCTCTCCCGTCACGCGACGGTGGATCCAGTTGCCAATTTTGCTTCCAATCTTTAACGTCCCATTATCTTTACGATTCTTACGCCACCCCGAAACTACGTCTAGATTTTCTTCCTTCATTTTCGCTAGCATCGCGGGCACATCAGCTGGATCATTTTGCAGATCAGCATCCATCACAATTACGAATTCACCTTGAGCGTAGTCAAACCCGGCCGACCAAGCAGCGGTTTGACCGAATTTCTTCCGGAACTGAATTATCTTTACGCGAGCATCCTTTAGTTGGAGACTTTTCAGTACTTCCTGGGTACGATCAGTACTTCCATCATTAATAAAGATGATTTCGTAGTCGCCTCCCAAACCAGGCAAAACCTGCACCAGGCGTCGATACAGCTCTGGAATCGACTCTTCTTCATTGTGCGCGGGCACAACTACGCTGTAGTTCATAGGCATAAGAATGGCACGATAGCCTGTTTTTGGCAATGAGTCAACAGGTATTAAGAAGTACTCAAAAACACGTACATCTAGCCTTCCTGTAACAAATCCAGTAGGTATTTCCCGTATCCACTTTTAATATATTCTTCTCCGAGTGCTTTAAGCCCTTTGTCATCAATATACCCCATGTGCCAAGCCGCTTCTTCAATAGAGCCGACTTTCATTCCTTGGCGCTCTTCAATAATTTGAACGAAATTGGATGCTTGTTGGAGTGACGCATGGGTACCGGTATCTAGCCAGGCAGTTCCTCGATTTAACTTAGATACTTTTAGCTTTCCTTGCTCTAAATATGTTTTATTCACATCAGTAATCTCAAGCTCACCACGCGGTGATGGTCTAAGGTCACGAGCAATTTGTACCACCGCATTGTCATAGAAATAGATTCCAGGAACAGCGAAGTGTGACTTTGGAGTATCTGGTTTTTCTTCAATTGAAATAGCTTTACCGTTATCGTCGAATTCAACAACGCCATAACGCTCCGGGTCACTGACGTGATAAGCAAAAATCATCCCGCCACCTTCTTTTTCAATGTGCTCCCGTGCCTCCTGCAAAATCTGCATGACTCCCCCACCGTAGAAAATATTGTCTCCGAGGATAAGAGCAACGCTGTCACTACCAATAAAATCAGCTCCTACTCGGAACGCATCGGCTAGTCCTAGCGGCTTATCTTGCGTAGCGTATTCAAACGTAACTCCCAGTTTTTTACCGTCGCCGAGTAATTCTTTAAAGGATGCAGTGTCACGAGGAGTCGAGATAACTAAAAACTCACGGATGCCAGCCAACATAAGAGTAGACAATGGATAGTAGACCATTGGCTTGTCATATACGGGCATAAGCTGCTTACTGACAGAAATAGTCAGTGGGTACAGTCGTGTACCACTCCCTCCTGCTAAAATAATGCCTTTCATGCGCGGAAGACTACACCTTAATCACCCAAATGTCGATGGGGCACCAGATAGTTTTTAACATAGTCCCCAATAGCCTCTTCCAGTGAAGTAAACTTCTGCGTGAAGCCCGCTTTCTTTAATCGAGTAATATCAGCCTGCGTATGGTACTGATACTGGTCACGCAGCGCTTCGGGCATCTCGACATATTCAATGTTCGGCTCCTCTCCGAGTGCTACGTAGGTAGATTTTGCTACGTCATTCCACGTCCTGGCTTTACCAGTTCCAACATTAAATACCCCTGCAGGTTCTTTGTTTTCAATAAAATGCAGCGTGGCGTCAATGACATCCTTTACGTACACAAAGTCTCGGGTTGACTCCCCGTCGGCATAATCTGAGTGATACGACTTAAAGAGAGTAAATGGTTTTCCTTCTTTTATTTCTTGGAATTTCTTGTAAATGACACTAGCCATGTCTCCTTTATGATATTCGTTGGGCCCAAAAACATTGAGGTACCGCAGCCCCACAACTTTCTCGTGGTAGCCACCATCGCGTGCCCAAATATCTACATCAAGCTTAGACTTGCCATAGAGGTTAAGCGGCTTTAGTTGGTCAAAAAGTTCAGGATCATCAGAAAAGCCTAGTGCTCCATCACCATACGTAGCGCCACTACTAGCGTAAACACACCGCACACCTTTATCTGCGCACCAACGAATGATTTCCTGAGTGTAGTGAACGTTGTTGTCTAAAAGATGATCCCAGTCACGTTCGGTTGTTGAACTATTAGCCCCCAAATGAATGATGGCCTCGACATTTTTGTTATCAAAATCTCCAGCCGCCAATTTTTCACGGAAATCTGGAATTTCAAGACGTTCTTCATACTGCAAAGAAGCAATATTATGCTCCTTTTCCTCGTGACTGACGTTATCCACGATAACAACATCACTACGTCCGCGTTTGTTTAATCCCCACACCGTCGCCGACCCAATAAAGCCAGTCCCGCCAGTTACTATGATCATATTGTAAGCGTAAGCCTAGGAACTTAAAAAAGAAAACCCGCTTGAACGAAGTGTCCAAGCGGGATTGAGGTTGCTACAAAAGAATCCATCTCCGCAACCCGGCGACGATTTCTTCCGCCGGCGTTTCCTTCATGCAAGGAGCCAAGTGTGGCGGCTCCAAATAGTCCTGAAAGATACAGGCGGAGCCTTTCTCCAAAGGATAGACCGAGTGACCGCTGCCTCGAATAAATGTCTCTTGTCCTGGATACCCATGAGCTCCACAAGGAGCAATCGGACAAGAATGACGCACTGGTCCAACTGCGTCATTGCCTGCGTACAACAGTGCAAATGGATTTGAACTGCCGCAGACAAGCATCACACTGGCGAACTGCCCACAATTGCCATACCCCCGATCTGCGCTGTACGCGCGGGCTGCAGCGGCAATGTGAAAGGGACCGGTATCAGGGACTACCACAGCATCTGCCACCGTAAAGAGCGCTGGTAACATGTCGACTGGTAACGCCGGTAGCCGCGGGATTTTTACTCCGTCGTACATGTTGGTATCAGTCGGTACGCACAGCGCACTACTCGTATTTTAGAAATCAAGCTGCGCTTACCTCTTCCGAACCCCCGAAAAGAGCGTTTAATCGTGCAAAGGGACCATTTAGGCAGAATTGTTCACTCTAAGCCACCGGCGATCGCCTAGGATCTACTCTTTGAAACGGCACCAGTAAATAGCCTATAGGCCTGTCTGTTCTCTTTTTTATAGATTGTTCTCATACCAAGTACTTCGTTACATTTTGGGCACATTAACTTATTTGCTGCCGTTGAATAATCCAAAATTCTATCGAGGTAGAGCCTTTTGAGAATGCCGGGACCATCTTTTTGGTATCTGAAAAGTTCCTTTCCGCAGTTGGAACAGGATAGCTGTAGTATCCTTGAATGGCCTCCTCGCGCTTTGCGGTATTTATCGTTTTTCATTGCTTTATATTAGACGAAATCAGACTAGTATGACACGCTTATTGCATGACAGAAAGCGATAAAACAATTCAGTGCGAACTTATTACGGGAGAAAAAAAAGAAGTACCTGCCCGCAAACTAACATTTCGTCCGGCTGCTTACGCCTTGGTTTATGATGATCCTAAGCTGCTGCTGGTAAACACAAAAAGTACAGGAAAGTGGTTTTTCCCCGGTGGTGCAATCGAAAAAGGAGAAAAAACAGAGGAGGCTTTGCGCCGCGAAGTACAGGAAGAGACCGGAATTATTCTCAATGAGCTTAGCTTCTTCACTTTTAAAGAAAGCTTCTTCTACTATGAACCACATAACCAGGGATACCACAGCTTCAATCTTTTCTATATAGCCACGCCAAAAAACATGGAGTCCCAGCCCATTGAGAATGACCAGACAGACGAAGCAGACCGGTATGAATGGGTAGATGCCAAATCCTTGCGGCTAGAGGATATGCAAAGCTTTGCGGGAGAGATACTACAAAAATTCTTGCAGCATATCGAGCATTAAAAAAACTCCTTCAGACCATCATGATCTAAAGGAGTGCTGAAAGGGCAAAAGAACGCTTAGGATCCTTTTCTCCACTCCGGGTAAGGAAAAGGATTATCCTGCCGGGCATTAATCCGACTGGGGTAGTGCAAAGTCTGTTCTTCGTGACCATTCACAATATGTTCGACAACTTCAATGCCTTGCATAAAGGAATGATCTTGATTGCTGACCTCATACTTCCACGTACCGAACCGACCCCGGCTGAAAATCTTTCGCTTCTCGAACTCCCGTAGAATGGGATTGACAACGGTATCGCGTCCCAGAAATGGCACCGGATACCCGTAGGGAACATGGCGAGTGGTTTTCGACACAATAGGAGCTGTGTCGTCGATCAACCCATCACGCTTGAGCGCTGCCACCACATCATCAACCAGCGAATCTCGCTTCACTTCCCGATACGGACTACCGGATATTTCTGCCAGAAGAGACCACTGCTTGCCCGGATGAGGAACGTTGTACGGACTGTAGTTACTGAAGACCGTCACCCGAAAATACGGGCTTGAATCTTCAGGAAAATACATCCAACACATTGAACGAAGCCAATCCGGCGGCTGTCCCTCCAGGCCAATGCCAACTACTTCCGTGTAGTTATGGACCAGCGTATCGCCAAGTTCTGGCGCAACGATGCCCGGCGCAGATCTTACCAGATGATCAAGCGGTATTGAGGAAATAAGATAATCATACTTATACCTCATGCCATCATCAGTGGTCAGAACATGAGCCTGAGGATCGATTTCGACCATACGGCGATTAAGAGAGATGCGTTCTTGTGGAAGTTGACCTCCGATGTTACCCCATACAGACCCCATGCCGCCTTGTCGCGGATAGCGAAAAGTCCGGTTAGGACCCCACGACTTGTAGTCCTCGTTCAGACAGATTGACCGGAGCACGTCGTGAAGGCGAGGCACTGCTACTCGTTCATCGATCCACATATGATCGAGTGACGAAATAGGGTATCCCCATACTTTCAAACAGTAGGGTCGCATGAAGAGATCGTTGAATGGTTCACCAAGTGTTGCGGAAATCCACTCATCAAAATTACGAATCGTAACTTTTAACAAGTCTTGCTGTGAACACTCAAGAAACCCCTTCACACAGGCCCAGCGTTTTTGAGGCGGAAGACGGTGCAGGTTGTACTGCAATGGATATGGAATCCATTTTCCCTCCATCCGAATCCAGCTTTCCCGAACGTGGGTATACCATCCCTCAGGTCCGAGCGCTGAATCCATCCATCGATCGAATTCCTGATAATGGGAGAACTGAACGTGACCGCCCAGATCCCAGGTGAACCCAGCTGCATCCGTAAAGGATGCAGCCAGGCCTCCGAAATAGGACAGAGAATCAAATAGATGCCAGTTGCCCCGATGGCGCTCCAGTTGTATGGCCGCGCCGAGGCCGGTAGGACCAGCTCCAATGATCAGAAACTCGTACGTATTCTCAGACACTCTTCACCTCCTCTCAGGTTGGATGTTCGCAGACCAGTTGTAAGGCTTCCCTGCACGGCAATTGTCCTTTTCTGCGCTGATCGATCATTGCCACGTAGGAGTAAAGATCAAAGCTGTGCTCAACCTCTTGCTGAAAGTCAGCAAGCAAGGGTGAACCCACATCCTTTTCACCTATATCCATACAGCAACAATCCCAGGCTGTGTGAACACACAGCAGATATGGACGAATCAGCGAGAGTTCATCTGCTTCTCGGATAGCGCGATCCAAATCTCGCGCCAATTCCAGATAGAATGACAGGTTTGGCCATCGTCTGCAGATTCGGCGAAGCATTCTCTGTAGACGCAATGCTGCATCAGGAAAACTATCAGGATTCACTGACCAGATGCGGTTCAGAGTCGTACTTCGTTCTCGGAGACGTCGTTGCAGCGGCGAATTCTGGTTGCGATTACGTGCTCGTTCAAGCGCTGCGTCACGAACCGTATTCTTGCTCACTCGCCGGTGAAGCGGTAGATCAAAGTCACAACTCAGATCGGTATCGAACCCCTCCTGCATTTGCTGAAACAGCTCCTGTTCCCACTGTTGCTGCAAGTACGCGTCAGCAGCGAGCACAGTTGCGCCACCAACAGTCACCCACGGCACAATATGAGCCTTATCGCTAGGAGCAACCTCATTCAGTTGTGGCGGTCTGAATCGCGCCTCACCTGTTTCTGAAGATTTCTGGCTCAGCCAAGCACAAAACGATTGTGCATCTTCAGGACGAATTCCTGTCACAGGGTCACTATCATTGCCAGTTGGGTCAGTAGACTGTGCCCAGTGATCCGGTTGACGAAATCGACCATAAACCAGTTCATCACTGATAAACGGCTGATATTCCTGAATCGAGACGAAAGTGCTGTCGATTGCAACAGCACTTTCGCTCCCTAGAAGTCGTTGCACTCGTTGCTCCAAAGGAGCAGGAAGAGATGTCATTGCATGCTCCTTTTACCATAAACGAAGAAAGTATCGATCCGTGATCCAGTGACGAAATCTTGTCCAAAGATTTCTGGAATCATCATCAATCCGTACCATCCGTCGCTGACGGTCAGTCAACTGTTTTACCACTTCCGGATGAAGACCAGGTAGTGGAAACAACGCCCGTCCAGCCGTGTAGTTGAAGGTGTACTGATCTCGCCGCGACCCTAGATTTCTGTTGCCGCGGTGAATGCCATTAGCATCGAACAGCACAACCGTTCCTGCCGGACCCACACAATGAATTGGTGATCCATAGGAACGAGCCTCCTCTTCAGTGAAGCGGCATTGGCGATGATTCGTGAAGCGATGCCACACGCGATGGCTGCCAGCGATGTAATCCATCCGCTGCCCTTCTACCGGAGTATCGGTCAGCAGAACCATGACGCGCACTTGTTTGCGCTTCAGGTCATGATGCCAACGAAAAGCTCGATACTCTTGAGGTTCGATAGGATCGAGTCGGTACCCATGACAGTAGGCCAAGCGGATTGGCTTACCCCAGTAGTAACTGACTAGAGCTGTGAGATAGGGCCCGACAGCCACTTTGCTCATGGAATACGAGGTGGCAAGATAAGATTCTTGCTTGCCGCCATCGAAGTCCTTGAAGCCGTACCTGTCACTGCCAGACTTCAGCTCACACCAGCGATTGTAGTCCTGCTGCATTTGCTGAAGCGGTTCACCAGTGAAATATCCAGGTAGAATCAGAACGCCATCGCGGCTTAGTATTTCGCAATCAGCTGCGAGCTTATCGAAGCCAGTCACTCGAATAAGCATCTTGCGATACCGGGCACTTGGCCGCTCGTAGATATGGCGTTCTACCAAATACGAAGGGTAGTGCAGCACTGCGTCAACAACATCCTGCACCCACCATTTGAACGTTGGCCGAGCCCGTTGATTCATCATCACGAGTCGTTCAGACATAAATCACCTCATGTACGGAGATTGGAAGATTATTCAATTTTGAGTGAACATGCCTAGAAACAATCTAGACAGCCAATAAGAGCATAGGACATGCTCTATGTCAATTTTGAGTCAACGACAAATTTTCCTATATGTCAATAAAAACTGACATTTTATTCCAACTTGTCTTGAGCTTCTCTTATCCTCCGTTCCGCACCAGCTATATCTGCCGCCCCCTTAGCAGCTGTTAACACCTCTTCTGGGGTAGTTTTGGCCTTTACGATATAGTCCGCTGCTTGAAGCTCTCTTGCTCGGTCATGGTCCTGCTTAGTGTCTAAATTGGATAGAATAATAACCGGAAT
The DNA here is from genome assembly GCA_016197005.1 of Candidatus Anderseniibacteriota bacterium. Taxonomy (GTDB): domain Bacteria; phylum Patescibacteriota; class Andersenbacteria; order UBA10190; family UBA10190; genus JACPWO01. Next base: position 285,361 of record JACPWO010000002.1, on the reverse strand, counting down.
ATCTTTTATCTCCGGGTCACCTTTAAGCATAATCAGAAAATTGAATCCGTGATTTTTATCAACCTCAGTTACTGGCGTATTTGGTTCTTTGCCAAGAATAAGGTCAAGCAATACAACATCGGGTCTTTGCTGCCGGGCAAATTTATCGCCCTCAACCGTGTTTGTCGCCGTCAGAAAAGTAATTTCCTCATGCGTACGTGCTGTCATTTCATATAGCTTCAGCAGCATCAGATCGTCGTCGATCATCAAAATTTTAAGTTTTGATTTTTCTGTTTGATCAGCCATTTCCCTAAGGATGCGCTACTTTTTATGACTGGTCAAAAATCGTTCTACTCGCTCTACAATTTCACGAGGCAAGTACTTAGCTTTGAGAATATAATCCACTGCTCCTAATTGCTGCGCCTGCTCGCCCTTATCTTTCTCCCGCATATTGGAAAGTACGATTACCGGAATATCAGCCGTAGACGAATCAGCTTTCAATCGCTTGAGCACCTCAATGCCGTCAATATCTTCCAAGCCAATATCCAGCAAAATTAAATCCGGATGACTTTTTTGCATCGAATCTAGCCCTTCCTGGCCGCTTGCTACTGCTTCAAAGCTGGTAAAGCCAGACTGCTTGAACTGCAATCCATACATCTGACGATGCGTGGCATCATCCTCAATCATCAGTATCTTTACTAGCTTAGGTTCTGACATGGTTGTTATTTTTAACCTGCTTTAGGGGAAGAGTAACTAGAACAGTTGATCCTTTACCTATCCCTTCACTTTCCAGCGTAACACTCCCACGGTGCTCTTCAACAATCTTTTTAATAATGAATAGTCCCAAGCCGCTGCCGTCTGTATGGATTAAGGCCGATTTTTTCCCACGTACGAACTTCCCGAAGAGCTTAGGCAGCTCGGGTGGATCAATGCCAATTCCAGTGTCTTTGAAGGATATTTCTACTCGACCAGTCTTTAGGGTAGGAGTAATAACGAGTCCACCTTTTTCAGTATATTTTTCAGCGTTATTAATAATATTAAGAAAAACCTGTCGCAAGTAGCTCGTATCAGCCTCAACTTTTGGCAAAGCCACTGGTTTATTAAACGCGATAGTCAACCCCTTCTTATCGTAAGCTGGTTTGAGAGTATCAACCGATTCCTGCAAAAGCCGCATTATATCCACTTGCTCCCAGGTAAAGTTGAGCTTGCCACCTTCCAGCTCCATCGCATCAAGTAAGTCATTCACGATATTATTTAAGTTATTCGCTGCGCTGTTCATATTCTTATGCATCCCTCGTCTTTCCTGGTCAGGTAGTTGATCGAATCCTCCTTCGGCCTGCATTGCAAGTAAGCCGCGTAAGCTGGTGAGCGGAGTACGCAGCTGATGAGAAGCAATCTGCAAAAATTCTGTCTTAATATCCATTAATTCCTTGAGGTGTGTATTGGCTTCGCTTAATTCATCAACCAACTGCGCTTCGCGCTGGACACCACGAACGAGTAATACCGCTAAGATTGCATACCAGATAAATATCAACGAGCGAACAATCAAGTCTCCAGTACCAGTAGCAAAGAACACCATCACAAATAGTACTGCCCCAATAAACAACGTGAATATTTGTGGAGCCAAGAGTTTAATACCAAGCAAACGATGGCGGATAATTGACATCGTTGTTAGCCCTGTAAAGAAAATAGTGAAGTATGGACCAAATACAGATGCATAAAAGTAATCAAAGGCCACAGGAATCACCAGATTGGTAATTAGTGCGAATAGTAAGAACAAGCCAAGACCAGACAACACATACCAAATACGTCTTCGATCTTCAGCCTCTGTTTTTCGAGCTTTCCAGAACAGAATACCAATTGCTGCCAACATCCCCACTAAAAAGTAAACTGTGAATACATGAAGTAATGGGCCAAACTGGACAGTCACGCCCTGGTCGTACTGCTCAATGCCGGCGACGATTGTCGGAGTGAATAGCAAAATTTGAATAAGAGCGACGGGTATGAAATTCAGTATCGGCCATAACTTTTTGAGAGACTTTCCCTTATCGGGAAAGATGAGGGCAAATATAAGCAGTAGCCATGGCCAAAATGACGTGGTTGAGAATGTCATTTTTGTCCAGACTTCAGCCCAAAAAGGATCGGCCGTATTGTCAGCCAAGTAGTTAACAATAGTCCAAGCGACAATAGCTACAATTAAGCCCGCAAACCAGCGGGCTGACTTTCGTTTACTATAAAAAAGTATAAGGCCAGCTAAGATGAGATTCGTTAGGCTGACTATACTAAGCAGGGTGAGATTAACTGTATCAATTCCAACCATTAATCTTAATTATACACGAAAAAACCAGGACTTATGACATTATTTGTCAGCCTGGCTATGATACTCCTTAAGAACCGACCACTGATGCTGCCATCGAGACGATTTCTCGTGGATCAACATCCTGGGAGAAGAATTCAAAAGTGCGAGGATTGTGCTGCCGAAAATCATCCAAGCATCGCGAGAGCTTGAGTGTCGTTGGCAGCGAGTCCGATCCCATAAAGTGTAAAGCTGGGGCATACTGTCGCAACCGGAATCCCAAGGAGCGAACCACGCGATGCGACTTGGTATCGATGGCCTGTAACCAATGGGTCACACTTTCATGAAGGCTCTTGCGAAAAAGAGCTTGGATCAACCCAAGGCAAAGTGCGTGCGATGGACTGCCATTGCGTGGGGAAACGATCAGACGCGACACTTCACCCGCAACCACTCCCTCCATGGATACGACTTCCAAATCCTCTGCTTGCGGTTTTGGAAATGCCGTTTCCAGAGGAAAGGGCAACGAACTCTGACGAATCAGACGAATCGTTCCCGCAACCCGCCCTTCCTCCAAGGCAATGAAATGGAGCGACACGGGGTCATACTCGTCTGATTCCTGACCATTCGGGCAAAGCTCCGGATTGATCCATCCCAGTTGAGTACAGTACGTGTCATAGCGGAGGCGAAACATCGCCTGCCGCTCTTCCTCTCCGCTGACTTCGCGGACTTCCGTAGAGAGCATGTGCTTCTCCTCCTTTGTAAATGGAAAGAACGTTCTAGAACACTACTTTTTCAGTATATAGGTCAATACAGGTAAAACGAGGCACTATACCATATTCCTTATTTTTTGCAAGCTTAAATATTATAGCAGTCGAAAGAAGAGCTGCTACAAGAGCTGCGGCAGGGCTTATTGAAGGTATGGGGATTTCATTATGAATAATCTGACTGAGAAGTTCCTGAGACCAATAGGGTGGTATGTTCGGACTGAATTTTTCGGGAGGGATAATAAAAGCCCGAGCATCATCCAAGGACGCATCTACCGGAAAGCCAACATACTCCTCAAGCGTCATACCGTCAGGAGAGAAAATAAATAGGTTGGCGCCCCACCCGACGTTGGCTCCAAGATATACAAGCTTCCCTTGTTTTCGTGCTTCCCGATGAAGCAGGAGTGAAAGGTCAAAGCGATGATATTCGATTTCATCAACGACAATACCTGCTCCTGCAACAAATTCCGAGATGTTTTCCTCTGTAACCCCTTGATCGAAAACTTCTATTTTTGTATCTGGATTGATCTGCTGCAAAAGCCTTCCCACAACTACCGCTTTATTCTGTCCAATCGTAGCGGTATCACAACCAAACTGGCGGTTTAGATTCGCTTCTTCAAAAACTTCCGGATCAGCAAGGTGCAAAGAGCCAATACCAGCCCGGACTAGGCGCTCAGCTAATAGCCCACCGTCAGTACCAGTCCCGGCAATAGCTACCTTAGATTGTAATAACTTCTCCTGCTCAGGGGGAGAAATAAGACCAATATTGCGGCTGAATCTATCATTATCCATCTTGTCTTAAGAATACAACCGAATGGTCCAGTGGCCTACTGTTTTTACGGACAATTCAATGCTTTTCTCCATCCCGCTGCCTTAGCCTCAGATTCCGAGCAGAAATACTTTTCACCGGCACTGGTATCAATGACAGTCTTGTCATAACTGGCACAGCCGGGAACGTGGTAGATTTTCTCATCACTACTGGAGATGTTGCCCTTGATTGAACACTGCGACGTTGCGGGCTGGGTAGCTGGAGCTGTAGTGGCAGCTGGCTTGGTGGCAGATGAAGTGCTACTACCCGATGAGCACGATCCCCACAATCCGCGCTTAGCTGCTCGTGCCTCTTGCTCGGCCTGTCGGAACTGGTCTTGGTACTTTACATCGGGTGGATATGAAGACGCATTGGCATAACCTTGGCGAACAAGGGAGTCATTCACAAACGTGTCCCCCACATAGACATAGCGAAGCAAGCGGCCGTAACGGTCGGTTTCAGATATGTCCTTCTCCAGTCGGACGCGCTTGCCTGCGACCAGTGCAGTGTTCTTGGCTGAAGCCTCTTTACCGAAACAGCCGACAGGCTGGGAGGGATGCACCGTCTCCGGTGTGTCGATCCCGATATATCGAACAGTCTGCCCGGTCTCAAGCTCGATGGTATCGCCATCAATCACGCGCTTCACCAGAACACCCTCAACTACCACTGGCTGCGCGGCGGTAGTCGGAGTAGGTGACGTCTGTGTGGCAATGGTTGATTCAGCGGCAACCGCAGGTGCTTCTGCGGCTACTTCTGGCGTGGGAGTAGGTGTAGACGTTCCCTCAACTTCAATTGCTGCGAGAGGCGTAGCTGTTGCTTGCTCTGATACCGTTGTAGCGGGTGACGGTTCGGAAGGAGCGGAGTAAAACACCCATACCCATGTGCTACCGATGAACAGCGTGGGAATAACAATGACTGCGACAGCGATATTCCGCACCTTGCCCTGTGGTATGTAGCGGTAAGCCGCGTAGGCAAGTAGTCCGCCTATCGTGAATGGCAGGAAAGCCAACGCCGCAATCACTAAAATGGGAATGGTGATGAGCTTGGCTTTGCCGGAAAAGAACGAGCGGATGGTCGATTGTAGATTGGTCATGTGTCTGCCATTAGCGAATTAGGTTCGCCGACGGTAAACACAAAAGGCCTCCCGCCGGCGGTGCCCTTTCGGACACCCATACCCCTTTCGGGATATGACCTATCGCTAGATGCCGGACAGAAGACCGTCCGTATAGCGATAGGGTTTACTGCCATGCCCCGTAAGAACGAGGTTTAGGCAATTAAATTGTATTTTCGTTATACCATTGCCACAGGCAGTTGCAAGCACCAAAAGCCAGTCGCAGGCTAATAAACAAGCCTGTATCATTGAAGATATGACAGCAGCTAATAAGCAGCCCAAATCGTTTGCCTCAAAGGGTGAACTCTCTGCCGCCGAAGAAATAGATCCGGCAGAAATGCGGGATACATTGGTCCGTAGCATGGCTATACCCGATTTAGATCCAAAACACCTTATACCTGAGGCATACGATAAGCTCATCAGCGGTAAAAAGAAGCTCGAGTCGAAAGGGGAAGAAAAGGACCTTATGGAGCGGGTAGCCTATACCCTCGGCTTTGAGAATGACTATGTCCTGGTCGAGACCATGGACGATAAATACCGAGGTATGGCGATAGAGATGCGCCGCCAGCTCATCAAGGATTTTGACTGCAAAACATATGCCGAAAAAGTCCTAGTTGATACCATCGTAAGCGGCTATGTGCGGACCATCCGCTGCGCAAAATCGTTCAATAACTGCACCCACACAGAGTTCCTGTCCAGCTACAAAAACCAGTACATGGCCAACGTGAGTAAGGAAATGGACCGCGCCCAGCGCCAGCTCATGGCCGCCTATCAAATGCTCATCAACCTCAAGCGACCGCCGTTGCAGGTGAATGTCAAAGCACAGCAGGCATTCGTTGCTCAAGCGCAACAGTTTAATGCTGCCAAGAAGGAGGAATCTGTATGAGCGAATTATTACCCCGTAACGATTTCGGAACTTCTATTGTCGCTGAAAACTGTCAGCAAATATCCGTGCACGATGTCTTGCGGCAATATCAGGAGCAATGGAAAGAACAGCTCGCGCAGACCGAACTACAGGTCATGGCTCAGCCGGTACGTTTTGCCACATCCAAGCTCAAGCACGGCGGTACGCGTCTCTGGTTTGCCTGCCCACAGTGTGGTCGCCGCTGTGGCACACTGTTCCAGCACCCGATCTCTGCTGACATTGGCTGCCGGGTCTGCTTGGGTGTGCGTTACAATAAAAGTAGATTCAAGGGCATGCTCGAGACAGAAATAGGGTAATAAACAAACAAAAAATTGAGATGGAGACTAAGATTACAATTGACGAGCGGATACTTCTCAACGAGGCGTATATTCAAACCGAAGAGGATTTTTTGCAATATTGCCGATCACGGGGGCTGCGAATAAACGAAGTACACCTACGCACGTATCGTGAGCGTGGTTACATCAAACCCGCTTACAACATTGAGGAACATGAGTACTACGACTCCTTGCAGGTTTACATGCTGTGGCGGATCGAAAAGCTTCGTTTGTACACATTAGAGTCACCGAAAGAACTTGAGCACCAAGGCAAGGCCATGAAGACTCAGATTCAGGATTGGCTGACGTACTTGGACAGTGACTTTAATAAAATACAACTCACTGATGCAGCCAAACAGTTTGAACCCCTCTTTGAGCTCCTGCTTTCTATTCGTTACTACTTTCAACCAGAGATAGAGAATCAATGGATAGAGCGGCATACCACGAGTAAGATACCTGAAATCATCGGAGTCACTCCTTTGTATGCCCAGATCAAAAAACTCAGCGAAGAGCAACACCAGAGCCTCGACCGCTTACGACTCCTTAAATACCAGGGAAAATCTTTTCAGGATCAGCTAAAAGAAAGGGAGTTATTTGATGCAGTAACTGCACTCGAAAAATCTCCTTTAGGGGAACTGCAGATTTTTGATTGGGCGGTTAAGTTTTGGATGGAGGGAAGCGACATTGATCCGCTCGGAGGCGGACATGAGTGGCGAGTCTTTATCAAGAATATCCGCCGGACTACTCCACAACGGCTCAAACGGCTCCGAGGCTTAGCCGCATTAGCCCAGGACTTTTATGTTGTCACCGAGATTCTTACAGATTTTTTGCAGGCTGCCGGCAAGAAAGTATCCATCCACCCCTTTGATATTATGGATGGCCAAGCTGGTAAGTGGCGACGAACCAGCTGCGAACTTTGCGGAACAGAGTTTGAACAGTCAGATTTCCACGAACGATTCTGCAGGAGCTGCAAGGAAAAAATAGTCTGGGATAAGGCATTACCAGCCGGATTAAAATGCAAGAAATGCGGCAATGTCTTGCAACGATTTTCTGACGGCAAAAACCTCTTTAATAATTTTCTGGGGTATAAGGCTGTGAGTAACTCTGAAACTGGCAGACCAGAAAGGCAAATCACGATGGACGTAACCTTAGCTTATGGCAGTTATATCCTAACTATTACTTGCCCCTGTGGACACGTTAATGAATTGCGGAAAGAAGCAGGCTGGTTCACATGATCTTGACGCTCGTTTTGGTAGTCGTATACTAGTAGCAGTTCCTTACTGAATTGATATCGCACCCACTGGCGTGCGACGACTCGGGAGAAAGACCGGGTAATACATATGAGAATGACTATTTTTTCGTTTTTCTCGTAGTATTACCCGGTCTTTTTTTGTTCTCGAGTCTATGTAGACCGCGAGATTGAGATACTAACGAAATTATTAATCCTCTTCTGCTCGCGGGAGCAGATTTTTTATTTTCACCCATGAACCAAGCTGATAAAAACCGATCATTCCGAACACCTGACCTTAAAATCGGGAGTTACGTATACGCCGAACACCCGGAGCTCTTTCAGGGGGTAGAACGCCAGGGACGGCAGTGCTGGTTTGTTTTTTCCAATCCTGATGGGCAATGCGAACGATTGCAGCAAGCGTTTTACAACAACTCCGGCATGGTATCGGTTCGGGCATTTACTGAGGCGGAGAGAACATTGAAGGACTTAATCTTTTCAGCGGAACGCCGAGGCTATGCAACCTGACCAAAAAAAGAAGCGACCCCCGGGACAGGAGGCAGCTCTTTATGCCTCCAGTGTACCGGTTTTGCTCAGTAACACAAGCATTCCCCTATGAGCTCCGCTGCGATTGAAAAAGTTCTCGGGGCATTAGAAAATGTCCGCCAGAGCGGCTCAAACTGGACGGCACGCTGTCCGGCACATGACGACCAACATAACTCCCTGAGTATAAGTGAGGGCAATGACGGCCGCGCCCTTCTGAAATGCCACGTCGGCTGTGATGTCAAAGACATTGTGGCGGCGCTCGGCTTCAAGATGCGCGATCTCTTCATTAAGAAGGAAAGGGATGGATCATCCAGCCAAAAGTCCGCAACCACGCAACCAGAAGGCTGCACAGTCGATCAGTATGCGGAGGCCAAGCAACTCAAGAAATATCTCCTTGGACCGCTTGGGGTTACGGATCAAGTGCTTCACGGCACGCCGGCAGTGCGGATTGCCTACTATGGCCCAGATCGCAGTGAAGTAGGAGTGCGGTACCGCACTGCCCTGCACAAAACAGACCAAGAGGACAACCGATTCCGCTGGAAGAGCGGCTCAAAGCCAACGCTCTATGGCCTCTGGCGCATAGGGAATGGCAAACAGGATGGATATATTCTCTTTCTTGAAGGCGAAAGCGATGTACATACCGCCTGGGAACACGGCCTCCCTGCCGTAGGGATTCCCGGTGCTGCCATTTGGAAAGAAGACTGGGCACAGTATTTTTCGGACATTCCCGCGATCTACGTCGTCATCGAGCCAGATAAAGGCGGTGAGGCCATGCTTAAGTGGCTGGCCAAGTCTGCCATCCGCCACAAAGTACGCTTGGTCCGCTTGGAGGGAGCTAAGGACGTAAGCGAACTACACTGCCAGGATCCAGACCAGTTCACAACCAAACTACGACAGGCGCTGGATACAGCAATTACTTGGGATGAATATAACCGAACGGACGAAAAGAAAAGGCGCGAGCAGGCTTGGACGAAATGTCAGGCACTTGCCCAACAACCGAATATTCTCGACCTATTCGCCGACGCGCTCGAACGTGCCGGGGTTGTTGGCGTGCGTAAGGTAGCAAAGCTTGTCTATTTGTGCGTGACAAGCCGAGTGCTCTCCCACCCCGTTTCAGCAGCCATCAAGGCGCTCAGCTCAGCAGGAAAATCTTTTATGGTCGCCAAAGTTCTAAAGTTCGTTCCCCCAGGAGCGTACTACGTATTGACCGCCATGAGCGAGCGGGCACTCGCGTATGACGATGAACCACTCAAGCACCGGATCCTCGTCATTGTTGAAGCAGCGGGACTCCAAGGCGAAACTGCCAATTTGTTAGTGCGCTCTCTGTTAAGCGAAGGGCACGTTCGATACAAGACTGTCGAGAAAACTCCCCAGGGATTGCGGCCCAAGCTAATTGAACGGGAGGGGCCAACTGGTTTGATTGTCACCACGACCAGCTTGCATTTGCACCAGGAAAATGAGACGCGGATTTTCTCGATCCCGATGAGTGACACACCGGAGCAAACCAGGAACATCATGCTGGCGCTGGCCAATGAAGAAAAAGTCGAGACTGACTTTAGCTCTTGGCACGCACTGCAAGACTGGGTTGCCTATGGGGACCGCGCAGTAACGATCCCCTTCGCGTCAGTGTTGGCAAATATGATACCGCCGGTGGCAGTGCGGCTGCGCCGTGATTTTAATGCCCTATTGAACCTTATCCGCACCCACGCCCTGCTGCATCAAGTCCATCGAAAACGGGATGCGAAGGGACGGATTGTTGCCACATTTGACGATTACGCCGCGGTTCGGGAACTGGTTGCTGACATTGTTTCCGAAGGACTTGAGACAACAGTATCCGAAGCAACGCGCGACACCGTTCGAGCGGTTGAGAAGCTGCTACAAGATGACCCAAACACTCAGGTCACCTTTGCCGCGATTGCCCGAGAGTTAGGCATTGATAAAAGCACCGCCAAGCGGCGAGCCGATGCAGCCATCGACGCCGGCTTCCTTAAAAACGAGGCGCTCAAAGGCCGCCCGGCCAACCTGGCCTTGGGCGAACCGCTACCAGAAGATCAGCATATATTGCCACCAGAAGCCGAATTACGACAGCGTTGCGTGGTTGCAACCGAAAACGGGAGTGGTAAATCTCTCCCTGCACCTACGCCGTCCGATAACACTCCGGGTGACAAAAAGGAAGCGATTCAATCATCCTCATTCCCGCTCTTCGGACAGCCTCATCAGTGTGAGTTTCAGGAGATCAACAAGATCACGCGCTGCGTCCACTGCGGCGAGTTTCCACCTAAAGCTAAGCAGGGGCTATGAAAACGCTGACCTCACCAGGCACTCGAGCGCCACCGCACCGACGCGCCCGATCTTTTAATTCTTTTATTTTCTCAATCGCTATGACTAACGAAAATCAAAAACAAACCCGGGTCGCGTTGTACTGCCGCACGGCAGCCCGCGATAAGAATACCAAAGAGAGTAAAGCAATCAGCCAGCAGGTGATGGCACTTAAAAAGTATGCTGCCAAGCAGGGGATGAAAGTTGTCGGCGTGTATGTTGATAACGGCTGCAGCGGCAGCACACTTGATCGACCTGGCTTGGACAAACTGCGAAGCGTTACCAAAAAAGGCGGCATTGATGCCCTGTTAACGAAGCATCCAGACCGCCTTGCTCGCAACGTACTGCTTCTCGCCCAGTTAATGCAAGAGTTTCAGAGTGAGGGAGTGAAAGTGATCTTTTATGACCTGCCGCACTATGGTCCGGCGGAGCGGCTAATGATGTCCATCGTAGTGAGCTTCCGCAAGTTTGAGCGCCAGACACGGAGTGAGCGGATCAAACGCGGCCTGCGGGCAAGGAAAAAAATCAGGAGGGAGGAGCAGACATTATGACCGCCTCCGATATTCCTCCAACGTTAAATGCCCTAGAAAAAGTCGTGACACTTGTGGGCCTCATGAGCGGCGTTACTCCTTCCTGGGTTGAGCGGGAAGACGATCTAAGCAAGCTCGTCTGCGCTCTCACTGGTATGAAAGAAAGTGAAGCCGAGGCCGCCATTGACCAGGCAGTAGAACAAGGCCTGATTAAGTACTTCGGCGCCGGATAACAGCTATGAAGCGGGTTAAGCCAGCCAAGGCGAACTGGATCTATGTAAATGCGGCTGACAGCCCAGAGCGGCTTCAGGCGGCCTATGATCATGTCTTCACCTTGGCTCGGCAAAACCTGCTCAGGAAGCAACAAATCCGGCATATTAGCCTGTGGATGATTACGAAAGATACATATGGTATAATGAAAGAGATATGAATAAGGAAGACCAGTACCTAACCCTCGAACAAGTGGCCAAAAAGCTACAAGTAGCCCGCATTACGGTCTACCGTATGGTCCGCCGCAAACAGCTACCAGCAGTAAAGCTTGGCAAGGCGTGGCGTGTGAGCAGCAAAAAATTAGCTGAGCTCTTTGATCCGTAAATAAAACCAGAGGCCTCATTTGGAACTGGAGCCTCTGGCAGATGACCTAATATGCAATCACCTAAAACCAATACTATTACTCCTTCCCCTGCCGTGCAATCGCTCATCGCCGCAGCGTACGTGCGTGTCTCGACTGAGGGACAGGAGAATGAAGCTACCATCGAGTCGCAGATCGATGAGGTCGTATCCCGCATCAAAAATGATGGCCACATTCTCCCGCCGGAGTTTCTGTTCAAGGATGACGGCTGGACCGGCTCAATTTTGCAGCGCCCCGGCCTTGATGCCATGCGTGATGCCGCTACTGCAAGCAAGTTCCAGATTCTGTATGTCTACGACCGAGGACGTCTCTCTCGTATCTTTTACCATCAAGAGTTAGTCATCAACGAACTCAGCGAGCTCGGTCTCAAGTTCGTGACCCTCCACGACATTGATGCCATAACACCTGAAGCCAAACTGATGCAATCGGTACAAGGTATTTTCCATGAATATGAACGCTTAAAAATCGCCGAGCGGTTCCGGCGCGGCAAAATGTTCAAAGCGAAAGCGGGCAAGCTCATTAACGGCCACGCCATCTATGGCTACCGCATTGTCCGCGAACCCGGTCAGCCTCCTCGGTACGAGATCAGCGAACCCGAGGCGCGAGTAGTCCGCCTGATCTATAAATGGTTCGTGCATGAGCAGGTAAGCCTGCGAAAAATTATTGAGAAGCTCTACAAGCTCGGCATTATGCCGCCTAAGAAAAAGCAGGATCACTGGGTCAAAGAATCAATCATCCGCACTCTCAAATATGACACCTACTCTAAAGGTTTTATCTACTTCAACAAGAACGAAGCGATTGTAGCGAAAAATCCGACTAACCATGAAAAGTATAAGAAGGTAAAAAAGAGTAGCCGGAAAGTACGTCCCAAAGAAGAGTGGATTCCGTATGCGGTGCCAACCATCATCGAAGACGATGGGGCATACGAGAAGGCACTGGAAATGCTGACGCGCAATCAAAGGTACGCCAAGAAAAATCGGAAGAATGCCTATCTTCTAACCAGCCTGGTGATGTGCGGTTGCGGCTACAAGCGCACCGGCAACGGCCGACAAGTCGGACACTCATATTACAGCTGCACGCAAAAAATCTTAAAGCATCCCCTGCCGACTGAGTGCACCTATCCAGGTGTCAACACAAAGGCTTTGGATAAAGCGGTGTGGACCGGTCTCGTGACTCACATGACTGATCCTGACCTGCTCCATAAGCACGGCAAATTTCATCTGCAAGCCGTCGCTGAAAATACAAGCACTCAACAAGATAATGCGCGACTACAAGAGCTCATCGACAAAGAAGTAAAAATTCGGGAGCAATACGCCCTGGGGCTCGGCACAGGCGATATGGAGCTCGGCATTTACCAGAAGCTGGTTCGTGAAAGTAAAAACCGAGAGGCGGGATACCACAAACAAGTGGAAGAGCTCCAGCAGCAAAGCCAGACTAACTCTCTCAGCCCCGAAGATGAGCTATGGGCGATGTGCATTGAGGCAACTCGCGTCTTTAAGACCATGCTGCCGCAGAGCAAAAAGCGGACGATTCGGGGTGTAGTTGATAGAATAGTGGTATGGCGCCAGGAGTTTGATATTCAGGCCCATATTGAGCTACCATCACCGAACTTAACCCTTAATTACGAGTTGCATGCTAAGAGTCGGCAAGGGTGTCAGAAGCGCAATATCCATTTGTTCTTCAAGACCTATTGCAACTTCTTGCAACGTTTCCGGACTAATCCGACGGTTCGGACTCCCTGCCTCCGCTGCCATAATCACAAGCGGCCGCTTCCCCGACATAATACCTTCTGTTAAAAGAAGTTGGTGTACCTTTTTCTGTTGAAGCTCTGTAACCGGCAATTTCACATTGCAAGGACCAACATCAAGACTAGTCGGCAATGTAACTTCCATGCGCCCCAACTCCATTTCAATGTGACGAGTCATCCACGTCACAAGATGAGCAAACCCACCCCGAAGGTAGTTGTCGTTGACAATACTCCCTTTGAATTTTGCGTGATGACAATCTTGTTTCAAATAGTCACACACATCGATCACAAGCGGCGCAGTGACAGCTTCCGTAGTCAAAGGAATACCAGTATTCCCCAACAGGGTTGCTCCGAGCTTGCTGACGGCCATACGAACAGAAAGCCCGTAGGAAATGAGTCTGCTTGCAATAGTAGCACACATAACTGCATCACCCAGCGGCGCGACTTTCAAAATGATTTCTTGCGACATTGTTGACTCTCCAAATTGGCAAGTTTCAGTTGCGGATTTCTCCGTTATCGCCCCATGGCGACTTGTATGTAATAGCAAAATATTCAGGTTTTGTCAAAAGAAAAACCCCGTCCAATTTGAACGAGGCGCGTTATGAGGCATGGTCATACGAGATCAAGGCACGTCTTACCTGTCCGAAACCAGTATGCTCCTTCAATTAAGCTGCCAACGATGACAGTCTCAGGGGAATCCTTCGGGAGACGGTTGCGGGTCCATTGTCCGCCTTCGATCAGGATCGTCGTTCGAATCTCAAAGTTACGAGCCATCTGGCAATCCTCTATTTTATCACCCACTCCAATACTGCGGGCGAGATCAATCTCGATCTCTTTCTCCCGTAGCTGTTGCTGGATCTGTATTGGCATGCCAATACCAGGTTTCCGACACTCGCATCCTGCATCGGGCAGATGTGGACAAAGACCCAGCGCCATCACATGCACACCAAATTCATTCTCGAGTATCTGATTTAACTCGGCATGATGTTGATGCATTTGCTCCTCGGTATAGTAGTCACGTGCCACTCCAGAATGACTAGCTGCCACGACAATTAGCAGCCCGCTGTCTTGAAAAGCACGGAGCGCTTTGCCAGCGCCATATGAAAGTTCAATGCCAGCGTTAGCGAAGGGATAGCCATATCGCTTGTTCTTTCCATCCCAGACCTCTTTGACTACCGTTCCGGCGTGATCGGTTATAAGAATCGGCCGTGTCTCCATGTTGTACTCCAGGATTCGAATTGAAGCTATTGCCACACAATTGTGGCACCATTTCTATACCATTAAGATGGTATTTCCGCAAGGAGGCTTTTATCTGCAACGGAAATAATAGGAGGCATACGTACGCTTTTCCAATTTATTGGTTGCCCATCAAGTTGCTGCACGACTCCACCTGCTTCTTGCACAGCAATAGCAGCCGCAGCTAGATCCCAATTTCTCACATTATTAGTAATCCAGAGACCAGTGTGACCCAATAACAGTTCTAGATTACTGGCAACTGTAGGAAAATTCCGCACGTATCTGAATTTACGAATAAGGGGCAGGAGCGTATCTACCACAAATTCGTCTTCAACTGATCTACAAAGATCTACTCCAATAAGCCACTCACTAAGAGGTCGTTTGGCAGAAACGTGAATTTGCTTTCCGTTTAGCCAGCACCCTTTTCCTTCTTCTGCTTGTACGGTTATTTCAAATCTCGGAAAATGCAATACTCCGAGTGTTGGTCTGTGGTTTTCAATAAGGGCAATACTTACTGCCCATTCAGAACATTTGTTATCAAAAACAGCACTGCCATCTAGTGGGTCAACTGACCAATATGTAAACGGAAGGTCCTTCGTATCATCACTGGAAGGGAGTAGTGAAGCACCTTCCATACGTTCCTCGGCTAAAATTGGAATAGTAGGAAAATACTTTTGTAACTCAGGCACAATAATCTGCTGTGAGGCAATATCAGCTGCTGAAGAAGATTCATTACGTGTGAACATCTCTGCCAACCACGCACCAGCCTTCTGGGCGATGCTTGCTATTTCCGTGATTCTATCCACGTTGCTGCATCCAAAATATCCTTCGCTATATAGTCTGGTGTTACTTCCACTTGTCCATCTTGCAAGGCTTTCCCTGTCTTAACACCAATCTTTATACAACCTCTTACTTCACCCACAGAAAGATCAGTCGTTTTATCACCAATGACTATAGATTGAGTTAGATCGAGGTCCAATTCTTCACATGCTCGTTCGAGGAGAGCCTCTTTCGGATTTTTCCCATCTTCTGTTTTACTGTGCGTAGCAAAGTATATTTTATCAATCGTGATACCAAATGGCGCCAGTTGCTTAAACATCTCACGGTTTACCTTAAAAAAGTCTTCCTTGGTAAAATAACCAACACCTATACCTGCTTGCAACGTAATGACCGCAATTTTGTATCCCATTTCTTGAAATTTCTTCAATCCTTCACCAACATTCGGCAACAGCTTAAATTTTTCCGGCTCATGTAAATACTCAATATCTTCATTAATTGTCCCGTCACGATCAATAAGTATGGCCTTTTGTGGATCTCGCTTTTCTGTCTTTGCTTTCACACTCTCGTCAGCTTCATCTTCTACCGTGCCACCATACAGCTTCACTATTTTCTTAATGAGATTAGTAGTAGAAAATCCTTCTTCCATCGGCAGCAGGAGAATATCTCCCCCGTATTTCTTTACCACATCCCCGCTCGTTAATTGCTTAGCGGTATAGTCACCCGCTTTGATATATAAAGACGGCTTAAGAACCTCAAGATTTGTGCGATTACGTCGCTCTTCAAATGTAAAGACGTAATCTATGCTCTCAAGACCAGCCATCATTTTGACTCGCCCTGCCTCTGGGACAATTGGTCGATCCGGCCCTTTATAACTTTGAACAGAAGCATCAGTGTTTATTCCAGCAATAAGGATGTCACACTTTTCTTTTGCTTTCTCTAGATAGCTAACGTGACCAGCGTGAATAATATCAAAACTTCCAGAGGTGAAGCCGACGATTTTTCCTTCCTCGCGCCACTTGGCTACTTTCGGAGCAAGTTCTTCGCGAGTTGTAATTTTATCAGAAACTTTACGCATGATCATTAGTTATATGCTGCGCTGCCTCAAAGAGTGAGTCAACAATCAGGTCTGGCTGCGCCGTTAAAGTATCTTCGGTCCAATATTGACTGCGAATAAGGGTAGTTTTTGCACCTATATTTCTACCAAACTCAAAATCAGCTACTTTATCTCCTATCATCCAGCTACTCGCGTAATCGATAGTACCTATTTTCTTTTCTACCTGTTTCGCCATGCCAATATTTGGTTTTCGACAATCACAATTTTCTTCGCGATGATGCGGGCAATATGCCACGACAGCTATATCCAAACCTTTTTCTTCTAGTTCTTTCAACATAAAACGGTGTAACTCTGCCATCTGCTCCTCAGTATATAATTTATGACCTATACCAGTTTGATTCGTAACGACAGCAAGAACGTAGCCAGCATCCTGAAGCAGACGAAGTGCCTCAAAAACTTTATCGTGCCACTCCCAATGCTCTGGCAAAAAAACGGGAGTACCAGGATCTATATTGAGAGTCCCATCCCGATCAAGGAAAACAACTTTTTGCATATTGACAATACTATGCCTTTATGCCAGTAATAACAACACTCCTTACTGACCTCTCTTGGAGAACGTGAATGGACTTTGAACTTATAACAAACGACTTAGAGGGTGCCAGCATTGACCTAGAAACACTTGCTCACACCCCCCTGTGGTTAGAGATAGCAAGTGATCTCCGTATTGCGAGTACATTTGAGGAAATGCTGGAGAAAGTGCCGGACTACATTGGTTCGGGTGATCCAGAAGTTGCGAAGAGATTCGCGCACCTCACCGGTGGAAATGCGGAGGAAATTCTTCAACTTAAACGTGACCAGTACGATGCGAAGCTTGTTGAGCTCGAACACTGGGGGGACATCAATCCTCGGGAAGGTTTCGTGAAATTCCTCAATGCAGCGGAGAAAGCGCACCTGCCGATTGCCATTGGATCCCTTAGGGGAATTCGCTATACGTGGCGACTCATTCGAGCTTCTGGACTAGGTGACATCTTCAACGAACGCAACACAGTCCTACGCGAAGATGTTGCTTACGGTAAGCCAGCTCCCGACGTATATCTGGAGACAGCGCGACGCTTCAACATCGATCCAGCGCGGCAGTTAGTATTTGGGGGTTCTGAAGTGGGAGTACGAGCAGCAGTTGCGGCCGGATCTCCCGTTATCGGAATGCCCATTTACTATAAGGAGACAGTCGAAAAACTCCTGGCGGCGGGCGCCAGGGCAGTGTTCCGAAGCTGGAAAGAGGTCACTCTTGAAAAGCTTCATCAGTTGTAGTTCTTACCTTTCGCCTTCGCGGCCGAGAGGTATTTTTTTATTTATGTCGATGCAAAAGCATGCTACGCAGCTCGTCGGGAGTAATAGCAACCGTTCCAACTTTTCCGACAACTACTGCCCCAGCAGCATTCGCGAGCTTGGCAGCCTCAAGCGGATTAGCTCCAGCCAGTCGTGATAAAAGAAGCGTAACAACAGCAGTATCACCAGCTCCAGAGACGTCATATACTTTCACGACATGATCCTGTGGTACATGCTGGTTTACTCCACCGGCATTTACATACATTCCATCTGGTCCAAGAGTTACGAATACACCAGTATCCATTCTCTCTCGCAGACGCTTGGCAATTTCGGCAGGTCCAGTCGGTTGAGCAATTGGATCAAGGCCTAAATATTCGTGTGCCTCTTTACGGTTCGGGCTAATAATATTTGCTCCTTTGAAAAGAGGGCCATTGGAAGGCTTTAAGTCAGCGGCAACAACGATATTGTGCTTACGAGCTACTTCCATGATGGCGGCAGCAACGTTTTTAGTAATTACGCCTTTGTCGTAATCCGATACAAGGATGCCATCAATACCGTTACCAGCAATCTGTTTAATAGTTTGAATGACTTTTTCTTCAACTACACCAGATATTTTGTCACGGTTCTCCCAATCAACACGAAGAAGTTGTTGACTACCTTCAATCGGATCAGCCGATAAAATATTTGATTCCCGAATCTTAGCTAAGAAACGAGTTTTGCTAATAGTAGGACGACTAGGATCTTGAATGAATCGAGATTCATATCCTTCGCTCTGAGCAGCTTTGTCAATGCGGGCAGCCATATCATCTTGTCCAACAACGCTCACTAAAATTACTTTGGCGCCAAGAGTGGCAGCATTTTTCGCAGCGTTACCAGCACCCCCGGTTACTTCACGTTCTTGCTGAGCACGCAGTACTGGAACTGGAGCTTCTGGGTTTACTCGTTCGACAATCCCGGCCAGATATTTATCCAACATGACGTCACCAACAACCATAATCCGCTTGCCCACAAAGTGACCCAAGAGCTCCTCAATCCGATCCATTCCCATACGGCGTTGTTTTTGTTCTGGCTCAAAGGCCTCACACATTAAATGAATAGCGTGTAAATCAAGTTCTTGAATGCGAGAAGTGGCTTTCGCTGGTGAAACAACAGCAACGTCAGCTAAGTCTTTAAACGTTCCGGTATTCCCGGTGAAAGAAATGATTTTCATTCCTTTCTTCCTTGCCATTTCTGCTGCCATTAAAATATTTTTTGATGTACCTGATGTAGAGAAGCCCATAAAGATATCCCCTTCTCGTCCGAGCGCCTCAATTTGCCGACTAAACGTATGCTCGTAGCCATAATCATTACCAATAACCGTAAGGACTGCTCCATCGGTTGTTAGCGCAACTACTGGGTACGCTGGGCGGTCAGATTCATAGCGACCAACCATTTCATCAGAGAGATGCTGAGCTAAGGTAGCGGATCCGCCATTACCAGCAACATACACGGTTTTGCCAGCCTTAAAACCGGCTTTAAGAAGGTCTACTGCTTTTTCCACTTGGTCATACCACGGTTCAAGGCTATCAATAGCCCTTCGGAGCTCATTAGAGTGGTTTTGGTAGTTTTTATTCATGTCAGGAAAATACACTAATTGTTATATTTAGTCAAGTCCATTTAGCTGCTGTTTCCACTACAGCTCAAAAGTTTACCGTGAGCCTAAAGAAAGCGAAATGGATTCGAATTATTCTTCGGATGGACCGAGGTATTCCTCAAGCGCTTTTTCCCAGGGTCTCATGGCAGGACCATTTTCGTTCAAGAGCACACTCCATTGGGGACGCCTGGCTGGACGTGGAAAGGCAGTACTATTCACCGGCTTGGCGTCTACCTGCATATGCTTAATCTGGAATATCTTATTAGCGAAATCAAACCAACTAGCCGTTCCTACGTTAACACTATGGTAAATGCCAAATGGATACTTCTCAGATACGAGAGCTCGAGTTGCTAACGCTAAGTCTTTTGTAAATGTAGGACTGCCATACTGATCCGCTACCACCGTTACGTTATCATTTGTTTTTCCCATCTCCAGCATCGTATCGACAAAGTTTTTCCCGCCTGGACCATATAGCCACGCACTGCGCTGCAGATAAAACTTCGGCTTTATTTCAACTAAAGCTCGCTCACCAGCTAATTTAGATTGCCCATATACATTTACGGCTGGTCCCGGTGAATCGTTTTCTGAATACCCCTCTTTTTTCTGTCCATCAAAAACATAATCAGTGCTGTAATGAATAAGTGTTGCATCAATTTCTTTAGCAACTATTGCGAGATTACGCACTCCTCCTTCGTTGACCGCAAAAGCCAATTCCTGCTGCGTTTCAGCACCATCAACATCTGTGTATGCTGCAGCGTTAATAATTACTTTTGGAGCAAGGGCACGTAACTTCTCCCGTACATCATGAAGATCAGTAATATCTACCTCGGCTCTATCCCACGCCGTGGGTTTCCAGTCGGAAAACACTTGTGCCAGCATGCTTCCTAGCATGCCTTTAGCACCAATGATGAGAGTCTTCATGATTAGATTGTAGCCTCGGATTTATCCATCTAACAAACTATTCCAGTCATCAACGAACTTTTGCAAGCCCACAGCCGTTAAATCGTGGTGGAGATCAAACGAGCGCCAATCCGCTGCCAAATCCAATTCTTCGTACGGAATCGGTGAACCGTTGAAGTGATATTCATAATCTTCGCCTGGTAGCGGAAATCCTTTCTCTGCCCAGGGTTTGAATGCTTTTGCAAAAGGGAGCGTCAAGGCATGAGTACCTAAAGCAAGAGCCCCTAAAATATGTTCAACACTTCTAATACTTGCAGTGAGAATCTGCACATGAGATTGATGGCCAACCATTCGTAAGATGTTTGCAACGAGATCAATTCCGTTTTCTCCTCTGTCATCAAGTCGACCAATAAAAGGAGAAATGAAAACAGGATAAGCTGATCCCTGAGTTGCGCTGTAAATTGCAGCAGCTTGCTGCTGGGAAAAACAGAGTGTCAAGTTTAAGGGTAACTCTCCCTTGAGTTGTTCCGCCGCCAACAAACCTTGTTCCGTCGTCGGAAGTTTGATGACTCGTGATTGTATCCAAGTTCCCATCTCTCGCGCCTGCGCTACCATTTCTTCTGCTGTCGTATTTTGATCAGCGTACACCTCAATACTAATTTCGCCGGCTGCAGACTTTTCTATATCTTGTACGATCTCTTTATATTTCTGCAGTAGTTCCGCCGCTGTTAGTTTTTCGTCTGCTTTTATTTTCGCAACAATATCTGGATTTTTTGCGACTAAACTTGGATTCGTAGTCTGGCCATCTAGTCCCTTGTATCCCGCCTGGGTGAGGAAATGAGTAGCTTCCGCGGTTTCTGTGGGATCACCACCGTCAATGAATAACTTAGTTTCCGTTAAGCGGATATTTGACATCAATGTAATTATAGTCTATTATCTTAAGTTCTTTTCCACACCCTAAGGAGTTTCCACCTACATGGAGGCATTATGCCGAATTCCGGTCGTGCTGAGATAAAACTTCATCTCTTTCGGCACGGACAGAAAGTGTTCGTCCGAAATTTGACTTCTCTGCTCCTCGAAAAAGAGCATGGTGAGGGTCCATTTAGGGTTGTAGCCGTTGATGCTGCACCGACTGCTCTCACCCCGGATTGTTCCTGCAAGAGACAAGACGGGGGTCATTGGCCTCACTGTGACTCTCGCCTGTCCTCTACCCAAGATGTGGGACATACTCAGGTTGTAGGCTTGGAGATGCCAGACGGAAGTATTCAGAACTTCTCCGGCTATTGCCTTGAGCCCGCTTGAGTAAACATCAAAGCTCGATCAACTTGATCGAGCTTGTTTTATATTTTTTTTACAACTATACAATCGTGTCTTTGTGGTTTGTCACTTGGTTTGCAAGAAATCTTTTGCCACTTTTCTAATTCCAGCTGAGTCAATTCCAAGTTTAGCAATAAGATCATGATATTTTCCTGATTCTCCAAATTGACGGACGCCGATTCGTCGCATAGGTGTTGGTGCATTCTCGCCTAGCGCTTCTGCTACTGCCGATCCCAAGCCACCATTAATACTGTGATCTTCAACTGTCAGAACTTTTCCAGTCTTGGTCGCCGAATGAGCAATTACTTGGACATCAAGCGGTTGAATCGTTGAGACATTTATAACCTCTGCATTTATTCCATCTTTCTTTAGTTGCTCTGCTGCCTCTAGCGCAAACGCCACCTGTGGGCCAGTCGCAATAATACTAATATCTATTCCTTCTTTTTCTATATATGCTTTGCCAATTTCAAATGGACGTTTTGGATCAGAAAATACTGGTGTTGGTTCGCGGTACATGCGCAGATATGTTGGACCCTTGTGTTTTAATAAAGTTCGTACCGCTCCTCGCATTTGGTTAGCGTCGGAAGGAAATAACACAGTCATGTTAGGCAGCGCCCGCATATAGGCAATATCTTCTAAGGCATGAGCCGATGCCCCGTCTAAGGCATTAGATACTCCTCCATGAGAGCCTACCATAACCGCCTGCAGATTATTCTGGCAGATCTGGACGCGAATGTGATCAAAAGCCCGGGTCATAAACACACCGAATGTACCGGCAAACGGGATAAAGCCAGCAATCGAAAGTCCAGCAGCCATTCCCACCATATTTGCTTCCGCGACTCCAGTATCAAAGAATCGATTTGGCATCTCGTCTCGGATCTTGAGCATGCGCAGTGATTCTCCTAAATCGGCTGTTAGGGCGACTACTTCATTATGTTCTTTCATAATTGCCGTCAGTTCTTCTCCAAATGCTTGCCTGGTTGCAATAAGTTCTTGGGCCATAAGTTATACTCCTAAATCTTTTTTAGCAGTCGCAAATTGTTCATCGGTAATTGCCCCAGCATGCCAGTGATCACTGTTCTCCATAAACGACACACCTTTACCACGACTAGTGTGTGAAATAATGACGGCGGGTTTATCTGCTCTTTGTGCTTTGGTGAGAGCCGAAAATATTTCTTCAAACTGGTGACCGTCAATTTCCTGTACATCCCAGTTAAAGGCTCGATACTTGTCGGCCAATGGGTCTAGCCCTGGCATAACATCTTCAGTGGCTCCATCAATCTGGAACTTATTTTTATCTACAATTGCAATCAGGTTCGTGAGACCAAATTTGGGAGCGGACATTATTGCCTCCCAGGTTGATCCTTCCTGTTGCTCACCATCACTCATCATGACGTAGACGTGACTTGTTTTGCCCGCAAGCTTGAGACCAGCCGCAATACCAATACCAACGGAGAGTCCTTGTCCTAAACTGCCAGAGGAAATTTCAACTCCTGGCAGACTTCCGCGATGAGGATGACCTTGAGCAGCAGCGTCGAGTTGGCGCAATTTTTGTAGCTCATTTTTTGGAAAATATCCCGCTTCAGCTAAAACAGCGTACCAACCAGGACACGCATGACCATTACTTAACAGAAAATAATCACGGTCATCACTCTGTGGATTTTTTGGGTCATGCTTTAGGACGCCACCAATATAGAGAGCAACAAGCATTTCCATCGTTGAAAGCGAGCTCCCGGGATGTCCAGATTGTGCTCGGTAAATAGCATCAATCGCATCAAAGCGAAGTCGTCGGGCTACGTCCTGAAGCTCTGCAGTATTCATCTAGCCACTAGACTACCGTACTGTTTGTACCAGTCAACCAATTTAGCTGCTCCTTCGTCGACTGAAACTTTTGGTGCATATCCGAAGAGCTTTTTTGCCTTTGATATATCTGCGTACGTTACTCGCATCTCGCCAGCGGGTGCTTCCCGGGAAGTAACAATGGCTTTTTTGCCAGCAGCTTTTTCAATCGATTGTACGAAATCTTCAATTGGGTGCGGTTCCCCTCGACCAAGATTAATAATTTCAAATTCTAATGTACGTTCGAGACCCAACATAAGGCCGCTCACAATATCATCGATGTAAGTAAAGTCCCGCTGTCGGTCAGTGGAAAGTTCTAGTTTCTTTTCATTCATAACGCTGTCAGTAAAAATCATCGGGGCCATATCTGGTCGTCCCCACGGGCCGTACACGCTAAAGAAACGGAAAATAGTGGTCGGAATACCGTGCATTTCGTGCCACAACTGCACATATGTCTCCATCGCTGCTTTCGAAGCCCCATAAGGAGAATGGGGACGAAGCGGGTAAGAATCTTCTTTGAAGGGAGTTTGGGTATCGTCGTACACCGATGAGCTGCCAGCAACGATGAGGTGCGGAACTTCGTGCTGGGATACTGCCTCTAGTACATTGACCGTGCCATTTACGTTTACGAGCGTATACGGTCCTGCTTCTGTCATGGAACGACCAGGATTAGCCAGTGCAGCAAAGTGAAGGACGGCATTAAACTGACCGTCAGTAAATACATCTCCCAGGAGCTTTCCATCTAAAATATCCCCAGTCACAACTTGGGGACGCTTTTCTTTTTTGAAAAGATGTTCAATTCGAGCCTGCTTAAAGGTAGCTGGATATAAAAAGTCATCGAAGTTATCAAGCAAAACAACTTCTTCCCCTGCTTCAACGAGAGCCTTGGCAACGAATGAGCCAATGAAGCCAGCACCACCCGTTATTAGGATCTTAGCCATACTTACAATGTAAACGTGTTCTTTACCGCGGCAAGCGGAGGAAAAGCTAAATCACGCTCAGCTAAAATTGGATTTTCTCTCGGCCAGCTGATGGCAACTTCGACGTCATTCCACACGAGTCCTCCTTCGTTTTCTGGAGAATACTGTTCGTCGCAGAAATAAATAACTTCCGCTTCCTCTGACGTCACACAAAAGCCATGCGCAAATCCTTGGGGAATATACAGCATTGTCTTGCTTTCCGCGGAAAGTATCTGCCCTACCCATTGCCCGTATGTTGGTGATCCCTTGCGAATATCTACGGCCACATCAAATATTTCTCCTGCCACGCATGCGACCAGCTTCGATTGCGCTTTGGGTGGCAATTGGTAATGCATCCCGCGCAGTACATTCTTCTTACTGCGAGACCAATTTATTTGTGTGAGAGGGTTGCCAGCATGTATTTCAGCAAAGGTATCCTTTTTAAATAGTTCGGCAAATGATCCGCGATTATCAGTGAGAGCTTGGGAGGAAACGACAAAAACGCCAGCTAGTTTTGTTTCCTGAAATTCAAATGGCATAGAATTATTTCTGCTGTTTCTGTAAAAAATCATCGAGCCACTCTCGTGCCTTGTCAGGTGGAAGTTTTTCAAAACTTTCTGCTGAAACTGCTACCGAGTCTTCTTGTCCATCAAGTAATTGCTTAGGGGTAGGCATAATCTGTATTGCCGGACGCTTGCGCTTACTAACAAGAAGTACTAAAAGCGCAGCGGTGGCAATAATAACGATAACAATATATGTGATCATATCTTTTGTCTTTATACACCCGAGATAGACTTAGATGCTACCTCTTTAACATTTTTACATACGCTTCCGGAGGAATGTCTACAGAACTGGAGGAAGCCATTCGTTTTTTCCCCTTCTTTTGCTTCTCGAGCAGTTTACGCTTACGACTGTAATCTCCACCATACAGTTTCGCTGTAACATCCTTACGCATAGCCGAGATCGTCTCGCGTGCTAAGACATTACCGCCAACCGCAGCCTGAATTGGTACAGCAAACAATTGTTGGGGCAACACTTCCTTCATTTTTTCAACCGCCCTGCGCCCGAGTGCTTGCGCTTTGTGACGCGGGATAATTGTAGCCAGTGCCTCTACTTCCTCGTGATTTACCATGATAGAAAGTTTCACCACATCAGCTAAACGCCAATCAATAGCCTCATAAGAGAGAGAACCAAATCCAGCGGTAGCAGATTTTAATTGGTCATAAAGATTTACTACTAGCTCCCGAAGTGGTAATTCATATTTCAGCTGTGCTCTATCGGTACCCAATGTTTCTTGATGCAGCAGCGTACCTTCATGACTGCGCATCATATCAAAGACTGCTCCTAAGTATTCATTCGGGACAATGATTTCTGTTTTACAAAATTGCTCCTCAACCGACTCAATGTGAGACGGGTCAGGAAACTCATCGGCTGTATGCACTTCTTTTATTTTTCCTCCGGTCGTATGGACACGGAAGAGAACGCTAGGAGTGGTAATAATGAGTTCAAGCTCAAATTCACGCCGCAGGCGTTCTTGAATAATTTCTAGATGAAGCATTCCCAAAAAACCACCACGAAATCCTTGGCCCAGAGCACGGCTACGCTCAATGTGAACGGTTAAGCTGGCATCGTTTAGTTGCAGACGTTCAAGTGCTTCTCGTAGATCACCAAATTTACCACCATCAATAGGGTAAAGACCGGCAAATACTTTTGGTTGCGGTATTTTAAAGCCAGCGAGCGCTTCGAGCTTACTTTTCTCTTGCGCGAGAACCACCGTATCTCCAACGCGGGCCTCACGAACGTCTTTGAGGCCAGTGGCAATATATCCAATCTCTCCTGCTGATAAACTTTTCTTTGGTCGAAAATCTGGACCAAATGTTCCCACTTCAATGGCTTTGTCTTGAACTCCTGTTCCTAAAAAAGAGATGGTCTGACCAACCGAGACACTTCCTTCGACAATTCGTACATAGGTCACAACTCCTTTGTAATCGTCATAGACGGAGTCAAAAACAAGAGCACGCAGTGGCCGTCCTGTTTCTTGTTTTGCCAGTGGTACTTTTTCCGTAATGCGGTCCAGGAGTGCCTCAACTCCTTTTCCAGTTTTAGCGGAGATATGTAAAATGTCTCCACTCGCAATACCAAGAAGTTCAGACAACTCTTGCCCACGGGCTGCTGGATCTGCTGCCGGTAGGTCAATCTTATTGAGTACCGGAATGATCTCGAGATTCTGCCCCATAGCAAGATACAAGTTGGAGACTGTTTGCGCTTGTACTCCTTGTGTCGCATCTACCAACAAAATTGCTCCTTCAACTGCTTGGAGGCTCCGGCTTACTTCATACTGAAAGTCGACGTGACCAGGGGTATCAATAAGGTTCAGCGTATTTCCTTTGTATTCCATTCGAACAGGCTGAAGCTTAATGGTGATTCCTTTTTCTCGCTCTAGTTCCATGGAATCGAGTAACTGCTCTTTCATTTTTCGTTTCTCGACCGTATGGGTCAATTCCATCATCCGATCCGCCAAGGTAGATTTACCGTGGTCGATATGCGCAATAATCACAAAGTTACGAATGCTCATGGTGAGATATGGGTAGGTAGTAGTGAAGAGGCATTATACCCATTTGACGATAATTTTCAATCTGGCCGCTACTCCTGGTGGCCTTCAAAACGGGGCGTATCGGTGCCACTCGCCATCTTAAATCGACGTGGGAGATAACGCTTTAGTGCTTCAAGTTCTGGACTTCCAACTAACCAACAGATCACTAGGTACACAAGTAAACCACCGAATACTGCTCCAATGAGCTGCGTTAATACACCCCAGAAGCGTTGCATATCGACGAAGGAGGCAATGGGATATTTAAGGAGCTGGGCGGCGATTGCGCCAGCAATAGAGGCAACAACGATTTTCATAAGACTAGCTAGGACTTTAACATCATCGAATCCTTCTAACTGACGATGAAGAATACCTAGCAAAAGTAACAGTTGGATAATGGCACCAATTGAAAAAGCAAGCGCGAGACCCTGTACGCCCATACGCGGTGCGAGCCACAGTGCTAACGCAACGTTCGCGACAATACTAATAATGGAGATAATGACTGGTGTCTTTGTGTCCTGCTTCGCATAGAACGCGCGAGTGAGGAGAGGAATGGTGGCTTGGGCAAAAATACTAATAACCAAGAAACCAAGTGTCTCGAACGTCATTACGGTATCTTCCCAGTCGAACGCACCATCTCCAAAAAGAACACGGACTATTTGAGCACGGAATAAGTAGAAGAGAGCAGATAGGGGAATAGCAAAGAAAAGAATATAGCGAAAGGTTCGGGTTAAAGTTCCGCGAAATTCACTGTGACGTTTGGTCGCAGCATACTCAGCCAACGTCGGGAAAGCAGCCTGTGAAAAAGCAATCCCGAAAATGGTAATTGGTAAGTTGTAAATATTATTCGCTAGGTTAAACACGGCAATACTTCCAACTAAAAGACCTGACCCTAAAATAGTTACTACTAAAAGATTAATTTGCTGGGCAGCTAAACCAAACACACGTGGAACCATCATCTTCCACAACTTTTTTAAATCACTATTTGAAGAAGTAAGAACTGGTTTCCACTTAAAACCAACTCGTAGAACAGCTGGAAATTGAACGAGAATATGAAGGGCAGCTCCTAATACTACTCCCCATCCCAGTCCATTTATTCCCATCATAGGTACCAGCCAGATGACACCGGCGATAATACCTAGGTTGTAGAAAATAGGGGCAAGGGCGTACGCAACAAAACGCTTGTAGGAATTCAGAATTCCAGAAAACACAAAACTTGCTCCCAATAAAATTGGTTGTACTGACATTATCTGGGATAAACGAATCGTCAGTTGTAGTTTCTCCCCTTCAAATCCTGGTGCTATTAATGGCACAAACCATGGAGCCAAGGCAGCATACACTACCGCCAAAACAACGACCGCGATAATAAGAATGTTTAGAACGGCAGAGGCAAAGGTATATGCTTCCTCTTCACCGCTCTTCTTAACTAATTTTTCTGTAAACATCGGAATGAAAGCAGCCGACAAGGCACCGATGACAACTAAATTGAAAATAAGATCTGGGACACGAAAAGCAGCAATGAAGGCATCAAAAGTATCACCTGCTCCAAAATGAGTCGAAAAGACACGCTGGCGAACAAGGCCAACAAAAGCACTAGCCAGTGAAGCAACCCCGATAATAAAGGCAGCGGATACAATAGATCCGTTGCCCGATTTCCCATTCTTTACCATTAAGAGGATTGTATTAGAGCCGCGAGGCTTTCTCAAATACAATTCCGAAAAGCTTATCAGTTGATAGATCTCCTCGATACACCGTTATTTCATCACTTTCTCGGGTAATTCCAGTGTCGGGGATTGTGTGTAGAACTCTGTAACCCACTGGCAGCGCAAATTCAGTCCGGATACTTGTTCGATTAGCCCCCGATTGTTTAGCCACAAAGAATGAAGTTGATGCCGCTGGTTTAAATAAGCCAGGCATTTCAATCAGCGTGGGCAGTTGATAACGATACAGAACGACTGAGGTCTGGCCCGGCTCGGTCACAATCCAGTTCCCAAACATCGTGTATCCAGCTTCTTTACCAATGATGGTGCCACTGGCATCATGTTGTTGACCCGATTGCCAGACAGCGAGATCAGCATCAGCTTCAAGCGTAACGCCATCTGGTGGCTGGGGTGGACTGAATCCCCAAGCACTATCTGTTGGCCTCGGAGAAAATCCTTTAGCTTCTAGTAACTGCGAGCCGCTTGGTACCAGTACTCGCTGGAAAATAATATTATCTTTTTGCGTTGGGTCGTCACCTATCGGGAACTCGCGGTTTCCTTTTTCTGTAGGTCCGTTATGGGTACGTCGAATGGTTACCGTTGCCTGAGCTTGACCGTTCTCATCAACTTGTACTCGATAATCTATTTCTTGCTCAATAAATTCATCACTTTTATGTCCCCCAATATTCGCGTTATTCACGTGTAAAAAGCCGGGAGCGTCAACGGGCAGACTTCCTGCCCATCCTAGTTGCTCTACTTGCTCTTGGGCGGCTTCATCCCGGAAGGACAATAATAAATCTTTCTTAGAAAGTGAACGCGTCAACGCTCCCAGTACCTGAAGCTTATTATCTGATCCAGTGAAAAGTTTTTCCAAGAGGATAGGCGTAAGATCTGCTAAGAATTGCTTCGGGCGATTAATTTGTCGGTCATATTCATAGGTCACCTCGCGCTGGGTTACCTCCACAAAGGTGTCGGCAGATATGGGCTGATCATATCCAGGAACAGCAATGGGGCCCGTAAATTCGAGAATTTCTCGAATTACTTCGGGCGTCATCAAAATAACTCCGTCCACTGTTGGGCCACCTTCTTTTTCAAAAAGTTCAGCTGCTTTTTGGGCAGACGTTTTGAAATCTACAAACCAGTTAGAGTCCCGCAGGTACCAACGATCAACTATGGGAGACAAAGGATCAGGAGGAGCAATAAATTGTTTTAGTTGTCCATCACCGTCATACACACTCGCTACGTCTACTTGTTCAACTTCTCCTCTGTCCACATTTACCAGAGCAGTTGTACCGATGAATCCGCCTACGGGCCGCAGTTCATGGTTATTAGCCAGCAGTACCAAATACTGACGATCGTGTTCAGTACCTAACAGATAGAGAAGAGTATCGGCCTGGCTAAGAAAGCGATCTAGCAGAACGCGAGCTTGTGGCACAAGTGTCTTAAGCATCATAAATTGCGGTTGGACGGTAGCCGGAATAATCCCGTCATTGACATGGCTTAATGCTTCTTCCACTTTGCCTAGCTGTTCAGCAGCACTACGAATATCGGGAAGAGCGGTTGTAACTGCTTCTGAAAGAGATTTTTCTTGAGAAAGAATTTCTAGTCCTGAAGCCGTATGCTCACCAGCTTGTGCTAAAGCAGCAGTTGCAGCCAACATACTATCACCAGATTTTACTGTGCCACTTACGTCCAAGAATTGCAGGACTGTTTGGGAAGAAGATAACGCATCATGTAATTGACCTTGTGCTTCTTGCACCAAAACGTTTGCTTCACCGAATGATTCTTGTCCCGCCGCAAAATCTCCTTGCGCTAATACTTGCTGCCCTTGCAACAACTTATCTACTGCTCCCTCCGCTGCTGCTTGAATACCATCAAAGCGAGAGACTGCGATACCGATACGTTGTGCTTGCCAGACCAGCCCAGTAGCAAGAAGACACCCCGCGACTAATATTGCGAAATCAGTTTTTTTTTACTTGTTTGCGGCTGCTTGGCAGCTGGTTGCTTTTGAAACCAATTTCCTGGCCACAAACTAAACGTCACACCAGCCGCTACGCGCTTAGGTTTTACTTGAACAAAGAGATCTTCATTATTTGTAGCTTGCACCGGAGCTCCATCACCAATTGTTATTGGAATATCTCGTTCACCAGTGGTATACGATAACGTTTTCTGTTTCTTCAATCGTGGTGCAGAAACAGAAGACGCTTTACTTTGAGTGGGACGGCTAGCAACAAATGATCCGACGTATGGGGGTGGAGCGAGCTGTAATTGTGGGCGACTTGCTTCGGTTACGTCGCTGGTCTGAGCAGAAAGTGCATCGCCAAAGAACCGGCGAGTAGGCTTACGAACACGGTTACCTGTTCGGGCACTATCTCTGTCCGCAGCCAGTAATGCTTGGGTATGCAAAGGTCGACGCTGAAATTGAACGACTGTTTGACGCCTACGACGCTGGGCACGTTCCTGGGCAAATTGTTGACGGACTGGTTTTCGGAGACGAGCTGGTAATTTCCATTCCACCTGAACAACATTCGGACTAGGAACAGAACGCCTACGACGAGATCGTCGTGGTCGAGGGTTATACGAAGACGCTCCTGAAGGAATCACGTCAAGCACACCTACAATATACGATTAATTGGTACCGTTGTATATGGATAATGTCTCTTCCGCGCACGTCTTCCACGAAAACTTTCCAGCTTGGCTGGCACCTTTTTTAACGAGCTCTTCACTGCGCTGGTCATTCGCAAGTAAGTGCTGAATTCCGTCGGCAATACTCGCCGTATTTTCAGGATTTACGTACTCAGCTGCTTCTCCCATGATTTCCGGTAGACTCGTAACATTAGAAGCGACAACTGGCGTACCAAGCGCGGCCGCTTCTAGTGCTGGCAGTCCAAACCCTTCATACAAACTTGGTACGATTAACAGTTCCGCTTCTCGGTAGAGAGCTGGTAGCAGCGGATGCGGTACAAATCCAGAAAATATGACTTCTTTTTCTAAGTGCAATTCTTTCACGCGATCAAGAACCTTTGTGTACGTCGGTACTGGTTTTCCGGTTACCACAAGCCTGAGCTGAGGATATTTTTCCTTAACTAACTGAAACGACTCTAAAAGACGAGGTAAGTTTTTATGGCTCATCCACACACCGACGTATAAGACATATGGATTTTTGGTTCCGAGCATGGCTCGTACTTTCGCTCGATCAAGTTCTGGTACGGGACGAAAAAATTCTTCATCCACTCCCTCGTAAATAGTTTGTACATTCTTACGTGCTACATCTCCCGCTCTCAAAATGGGAAGACTGAGAAGTTCTTCCTGAGTATGTTTAGATACACAAATAATTTTGCGTGCTTTCTTTACGGCATGGGCAAATACGATTTCGTAAGCGATTTGGCTGAAGAGTCCCGTTCGGCGCTGTCCTGAAAAAACAAAGCGGGTAGTATCGTGAATAGTCACGACATATGGCCGCCCGAACCTAAGCGGTACATTGAAATGTGGAAAATGAAAAAGATCTGCTTTTATTCGTGATATCTCACGAAGAAACGTCGTTTGTTCTGAAAAAGAATAGTAACTAGCGTCGGTTCTCTCGATCTGGAAAAGATTGGGCTGTTTCAGAACTTCGGCTGATAACTCCGCTTCTCGAGGCACAACGAGAGTAAACGTATGTTCTGTTTTTAGACGGGCATATTCATGCACCAGACTGCGGATATATCGCCCAACACCAGTCCAGTCCCACGAGCGGGCATCGATAGCAATCTTCATGCTGATAAGGATACAGACCTACGATGCTTTTTCCAGAATCCGGACTATCTGTCGAGCTGCACCATCCCAAGAAAATATCCGGCTAATTTCCTTTTTCGTTTCTGCTAAAACTCGCTCTGGACGCTGCAACATTTCCTGCATAACCGCCGCTAGTTGAGAGGGGTTATATGGATCGATGAGAGTCGCCCATTTTCCTACCACTTCCGGCAGCGCGGAATTAAAAGACGTAATAACAGGTGTTCCAGCCAGCAACGATTCTAGTGGTGGAAATCCAAATCCTTCGTAGAAGCTAGGATAAACAAATAAATCTGCAGCCGCGTAAACGGCAAGTTTTTCCTCTTCGGCCACAAAACCAATTTGATGAATTCGCTTTTTAAAAGAAGAACTTTGAATCACTTTTTCTATTTCATTCTGCCGCCATCCCTTATCTCCAGCAATGACCAAATCATGTGGCACACGAGAAGCAATGGCTGACCATGCTCGAATAATACTAGCGACATTTTTACGAGGTTCAATCGAGCCAAATGAAAGCACAAACTTGTCCGGCAAGACATATCGCCGACGCACAGCATGTATATCCGCTGCTCGGGGCACCGGTAAGGTTGGAGCTCCTGGATACACCACTGATATTTTCGCTTCTGGTAATTTATATAAATGAATTAAATCTTGCTTAGTATGTTCCGAGTCGCTAATAACGTGATCCGCATTTTCCATCATGAGACGTGGTCGCATCATACGATGCCACACGCGGCGCCAGGCATTTAAGAATTCAGGAAACCGCTCGTACGATAAGTCGTGCATAACAGCTACGAGCGGAACATCTGCAGAAAGAGGTGTAAGGCGAACGCTTGGTACAAATATCACGTCAACGTGCTGGTCTATGAGGTTGTCCCAATGAGGGTGACCGGTTACTAACTGCCAGACGTTAAATATTTTATTAGGAAACCGAAATCCATGGGTAATAACTCGCCCCTTTCCGAAATCTGGCAGCCGTACATCTTTATATGAGTTGTAAAACAAGTGGTATGAATGTTGTGGAGCTACTCGAATCAGCGCGCGAATAATCTGCACTGTATATTCTTCCACACCGCTATGTCGCCCCTCCATCAACGATCGAACGTCGATAGCTATCTTCATCGCTACCAGGTACGACCAGCCGGTCGTTCTTGTCCGCTACTCTGCTTGGTTGCTTCTATAAGCAGCACGATATTAATACCAAGAAACAATACGAGAACGAATGTCGCAACCGCAATAACACCCCGAGAAATAGAAGTAGCCCCTTGCCAAGGCTCAGTTGTAACGACGCGAAATTGAAGAGCCGGAATACCTTGATCATGATACTGATCAATATTTCGATCCATTACCGACATGAGCCCACTGGCTAATTTTTTAGCCGTATCTGGGTTTTTATGTTGGACAACTACTTCAACTAACTGTGGCGCTGTCTTTTCGGCGTGCACTGCCCGCACGAGTTGTCGGGGATCACTCCCTATTTCCTCAATTTCCGCTGCCTCATAGGCTGCAGAAATTACTTCCGGAGTTCCAATCCATTTTGCAAGC
Organism: Candidatus Anderseniibacteriota bacterium; assembly: GCA_016197005.1. Classification (GTDB taxonomy): domain Bacteria; phylum Patescibacteriota; class Andersenbacteria; order UBA10190; family UBA10190; genus JACPWO01. Next base: position 251,510 of record JACPWO010000002.1, on the reverse strand, counting down.
GTAGCGGCGAACAGATCAGTTGCTTGTATGGCGTAGTAGCCATCAAACCGGAATTCTTCAGCCGGCTCTCGTTCCGCTAAAGAGACGAGATATGAAAAATATACTTGGTGCGAGGGCTTAATTGTGCTGGCGACGGCCCAGGCTAAGACCGCTAGCGCTACACTAAACCCCAGCAGCCACAACAGTGACCGTTTTAATGCTTCAACGTAAGGCTTTCCCCCGAGCGTATTCATGAGAAATCATCTCATTGTGCACTAGGGTTTCCATTGCATGCAAGAAGGTTTCTCGATCATAAGTTTGGGCGTGACGGCGGATAGCGAGTGGATCCCAGGTGGTATCTTCAGATTGCAAAATGCCTTGCATCAAAGCTTCAGTTGTCTGGTCGGGCACCAGAATACCAGTTTTGCCATTAATTATTGTTTCGGAAGCGCCTCCGGCATCAAAAGCGATAGTGGGCTTGCCGCTGGCTGCCGCTTCCAAGGGCGTAATACCAAAATCTTCTTCTTGTGGAAATAACAACGCCTTTGCTCCAGCGTACAGACTTGGTAACTTTTCATCAGGAACAAATCCTAAGAGTTCTGTCTCTTCTCCAGCTAATTTCTTTAAAGCCTCTAGCTCCGGTCCTACTCCGGCAATCCGAAGCCGGCGCCCTAGTTGTTTGCACGCTTCGATAGCGATATCTATGCGCTTATACGGGACGAGCCTAGAAACAACTAAGTAATATCCGTCGTTCTGCGACTGCACCGCAAATCGCTTCACATCGACCGGAGGATATATTACCTTTGCTGGCCGCCGATAATACTTCTCAATGCGCCGAGCAACATAGTGAGAGATAGTCACATACACGTCAGGCCGCTGCGAAGCGTAATAGTCCCAGAGACGAATATATGACAAAGCAACTGGAGCTACTTTTTGAAATGACGGGCTCTGGGAAAATTCACGTACGTATCGGTGACTGTCGTCCCAGGCGTAGCGCGTAGGAGTAAAACAATACGAGATATGCAAAGTCTTCGGGCCAGTTATGATTCCTTTACTAAAGCTGTGACTCGTTGAGATTACAACATCGAAATCTGAAAAATCCCATTGTTCTGTAGCCGTTGGCATAAGGGCAAGGGGCCAATATCGATGAGCGCGAGCTGCTCCAGGAATTTTTTGTAAGAAAGAAGTTCGAATTCTGCGAGAGTCAATTTTTAGAGAAGTATTTTCCTTGTCGTGAACAAGAGTGTAGACGGGTGCGTTGGGGTATAGCTCCATCAGAGCTAAAAGCACACGTTCGGCTCCACCGAAATGTGTTAGATAGTCATGGACTAAAGCAACGCGCATCTGATTAAGGATAAAGTACATCATTGGCGTTCTCAACTCCTTGATTTACTGTCCTGTCTACGGTTTAGACTCTTTCCTAATTCTTAGTGGAAACAAGTTATGTAACTTGTCCACCTCACTACGCAGTTTTCTGTTCCGACGACAGAAAACTGAGCTTTTTATATCGCGTTTCTATCCGTAAACAGAATCTTGAGCGTCTTGAGAAGCAAAATGAAATCAAGTCGCAGCGACCAGCTTTCAATATAGGCGATATCAATCCGGGCCTCTTCATCAAAGGGAAGACCGGCATTACCCGCAACCTGCGCCATACCCGATACTCCTGGCTTTATTGTAAATAACTTCCGTTGATATTTATCATAACGAGCAATTTCTTCTGCCAAGTGTGGCCGCGGTCCAAACAAACTCATCTCTCCTTTGAGTACGTTAATGAGCTGAGGAAGTTCATCAACTCGCCAGCGACGGAGGAATCGCCCTACCTTGGTAATCCGTGGATCATTTCGCATCTTAAACAGTGGTCCGCTACGTTCGTTCGCGGCTGACCGTAGCTTTTCGTACTTTTCCGCTGCTTGCCGGCCGCCATACCGAGGTCCCACACAATCTTTTAAGTACATGCTGCGGAATTTGATAATTTCAAAGGGCTTCATGTTTCTCCCCACTCGTACTTGTCGGTAAAATATCGGGCCGGCTGAGTTACTTTTTATAGCAAAGGAAGCAATGAGTAATATAGGCAAAGACACAATAAGTCCAATGAAAGAACCGATCACATCAAATGTGCGCTTGGCGATCCTCCCCCATCCTTCCAAAGGCGTACGCGAGAGCTCAAGTAGTGGCACAGTTCCAAGCTGTCGATAATGCACGTTTACGGCGTGGGTTTCAAAAAGATTTGGTACATACCGATAATCAATTTTGTATTGTTCGCAAAAATCGAGCAGCAGTAAGTTGTCGTCGGCCGGCATTGTCGGGTCGGTCTGTATAACTTCATCAATGCCCATGCGACGATACACTTCTTCCAGCATCGCCCACTCCACATGAGCAACCGTGCCTACCACCCGATATCCTAATTGCGGTCGCTGTTGAAAAAGGTTGATGAGCTCATCAGCAAATTGGCCGTTACCAGCCAGCAGTACCCGATGTACGCCCATGCCTCGCCGCAATAATGTTTGCTGCGTGCGTTTTATGAAAATACGACCAAACGTCACGAATACAATAGCTAGCGCATAAGCAGCTAGCACAATGAAACGAGATTGGAAAAGTTCGGCGCTAAAGAAAATGTAACCAATAACTAACATGAAGCCGATCGTGATACCACCCAAAATACGGGTGAATTCATCAACCGTTCGGCGAGTTGCCTGCAAGGTATATAGCCCTTGAATGGCAAACACGCCAATAATGGCAGCGGATACAATTGCCACGAGTTGCATGTATTCTGTCAACGGTAGATCAAGCGCGAATGCTACTGGACGCAGCTCCTGAGCTGGGCCGCTAACACGCAAAAAATATGCACCTGCTCCGGCCACGAGCAGCGCAAAATAATCGACGGGTACAAGCATCGCTCCAAAGAAAAGTTCCGAGCGTTTCATAGTTTAAAGGTAATGGGTAACGGGTAAGGAATAGCGGGTAAACGCAGAAATGTCAATACAATTTGGCATCTTCGCTGAGTATACGGCGGTTGACAAATGCTTTCAATGTGCGTATATTTGCGATGCGAAGATAAGTGGATGATTGCTGTGGCTCGTCGCAAGATGAGACATAGAGGAAAGTCCGGACATCCAACGTTGTTTTACAACAGAAAAAGGTGGCAGCTAACTCCTGCCCAGCGTAAGCTGAGGGACTCCGTATATACGGAGCGAAGAGTGCAACAGAAACAAACTTCCTTACGATCTTCATGTGATTTTTACGGGTAATCCCCGTGTGGTCGCGGCGCGATCTAAGGTAAAGGTGAAATTGTGGTGTAAGAGACCACGGCCCTGCTTGGTAACAAGTGGAGCGGGCAAACCCCACCTGATGCAATCTCAAGCAGCTTTGTTCAAACGAACAAAGCAGGTAGAGAGCATGAGCTTACTGGCGACAGTACGCCTAGATAGATGATCATCCCTGACAGAATCCGGCTTATAGCTTATCTTCGCACTTAAAAGATCACCCACCCGGGTGATTTTTTATTTTCCTATTGCTGCGTCAATCGCTTTATTTACCAGAAAATCTGCTTTCTCATTTTTACTCCTGAGAACATGAGCAAATGTAATTTTAGTAAAGTCAGCGGCGATTCTTTTTGCTTCCTTATGGAGCGGCTTCATGTCTACGTGCTTTACCCGATACTGCCCATTCATTTGTTTCACCACCAGCTCGCTATCTAGAAAACAATGAAGTTCTGAAACTTCTTCGGACTGAGCTAAAGTAAGACCAGCAATAAGAGCTTTATACTCTGCCTGGTTATTTGTTGTCTCGCCAATATATTCACCACGTTCAAGTGCGTCTTTTCCTTCAATATCCAAAACATACCCAATTCCCGCCGGGCCGGGGTTACCACGAGCCCCTCCATCAGTAAAAAGCTTCGCCTTCATTCCGTAATCGTAACAGATCCAGCTGGAGCAACATCATCCATGGCCACTTCCAGATTCCCCACTCCACGAAAGGTATTAATATTGAGTGTTCCTAATACATCTACTGTTTTTGGTAACCCGGCAACATTTTCCCCCAGTCCAAACCCAATTGCTTCAATGTCTTGGTTTTCTGCTTTGAGAGTTAACTTCAAATGACTTTGGTCTTTCCCGACTCGTCGCACTCGAACGACGGGGACATTGCGAATAACAAATTTGGGAGCTGGATTACCCTCTCCGAATGGCTCAAATCGCTGAAGCAATGCATGTGTATCCCATTGTAGTAGGCGCGGGGTAATAATGGCATCAGCCGACAAAGAAGTTCCATCATTCGCAGCAACAAAATCCTGCATTAGTATTTGAGTTACAGCGTCACGAAAATCGACAATACTTCCTTCAGCCAAGGAAAAGCCAGCTGCCTGTTTATGCCCACCTAACTTTATGGTGTGTTTTGCTGCCTGCTGCAAAACAGCGTGAATATCAATACCAGCGGCGGTACGAGCAGAACCCACTGCTTCGCGACCATTGCTGCCAATAACTAACGCGGGCTTGCCATGTTTTTGCGCGAGCTGCCCAGCCACAATACCGACAACTCCTGGTGCCCAGCGTTTATCAAACGCAAAAACAACTGGCAAGGCCGGATCTACTTTTTCTTCCGCTTCTTTTAATATTTTTCGTGTCAGGATGCGTCGTTGTGCATTTAATTGCATTAGTATCTGCGCCTTTAGCTGTCCTTGCTCCATTGTTTTAGCGAGCAGGACATCAAGTGCCGCTTGCGGGTGATCCATTCGACCCGCTGCGTTAATAAGAGGAACGAGGCGGAAGACAACCTGCCGAGCAGTGATCGTTTGTCGCTCTACTCGAGTTGCTTCCATGAGCGCACGCAGACCAGGACGTCTTGTCCGCCGCAATACCTCAAGACCAAACCGAACAATGCCACGATTCTCCCCCATGAGCGGCATAACGTCCCCAAGGGTTCCAAGTAAAGGAAGATCGAGCAACCATTTTTCATCATCCTGTGATCGTGGGCCCAGTGGCTCGTGGCGAAAGAGAGCCTGCGAGAGTTTCCAGGCTACGCCCGCACCACATAGGTGTGGCCAGGGGTAGTTGCCCGCGGGATGCCGCGGATGCAGAATGGCCCGGGCGGGAGGAAGCTCCTTTGGAATTTCGTGGTGGTCAACCACAATAACATCCTTCCCCTGACTTTTGAGCCAGTTAATTTCTTCCAAGTTCCCAATACCACAGTCAACGGTTATAAGAAGATCAAATCCACCAGCCAATGTCTTAAGTGTCTTTAAATTGAGACCGTACCCTTCATCGGTACGATGCGGAAGGTACGGAGCAACGGCAGCACCGACTGCTATGAGCGCTTCCGTTAATACTGCAGTGGCCGATACTCCATCGGCGTCGTAATCTCCCCACACGAGAATATGTTCTCCCTTTTTCACAGCAGAAGTGATTCGTTCCACTGCTTCACTCATATCCGTCAACTCATGAGGATTATGAATGATAGAGTCGTAGTTGGGCGCAAAAAAAAGGTCACTTCCTGCTTCATCAATATTTCGGAGTCGGCACAACTGTAGTTGCAGCGCCACCAACTCTTCAATCGGAGTGGTATCACCGGTGACCTTCCACGTACGCTTCATTACAAATTCACTTTCGGGCCGCGAGTGTGCAGGCCGACGTCATGAGTGTCTTGGACGTGACGGCCCAGTTTATTAAGTAAATCAACAATACTACCGTACTGAGAGATTACACTTGAGAGATCACGCTGTACTTCCTCACGTTGCTGCACAATATATGCCAGTCGCAGCCAGTAATCCGATTCAATTGCTTTCAGACGAGATTCTTCAATATTCCTCTGGAAATCTCCCTCACCATGAGCGGCCGTGGCACGCGCTAAGAACTTACCAACATCCATGGCAGCTTGGACAAGTTGTCCCCGCAGGACATTTGTCCCAGGCGTTTCAGTCATTTGTTCAGCAAGTGTTACGACGTCCTGGGTAACTTGAAAAATACGGTCCCAAAGTTCCGTACGACGATGCTCCCAAGTAGATCCGTGATCAGTCATAGAAGGATGTGTGCTTAGTATTCTATCATCGAGCGGGACGACGCTCAATTTCAATTCCAGCAGCCGCAAAATGTGACGTTTGCCGCTCGAGGAAGCGTTGCAGGCTATGTCCGAGCTTTATGCCTTGCATCTGAGCTTCTATCTCTAGTAACCGATTGTATTTGCCTGTTCGCTCTGAACGCACGGGGGCGCCAGTTTTAATTTGACCGGCTCCGACAGCTACCGACAAGTCAGCAATAAAGGTATCTTCGGTTTCACCGGAGCGATGCGAAATAATGACGTTATATTCAGCCCGTTGTGTTAATGCCACTGCCTGCAATGTTTCCGATAACGTACCAATCTGATTTGGCTTAATAAGAACAGCATTAGCAACCCCCCGCACAATTCCTTCTTGAATGCGCTGGGTATTTGTGACAAACAAATCATCCCCAACAATCTGCATTACTTCTTTATGTTTCTCCGTAAACACTTGCCACTCATCCCAGCGATCCTCGGCAAACGGATCTTCTACAGAAATAAGGGGATATCGTTCTCGCCAATCTCGGTAGCGCGCCGCTAAATCAGCAGGAGCAAGCGGACCACCATCAAGGGTATAGATATGTTGTTCACTGTCATAAAATTCTGATGCCGCCGCATCTATTCCAAGCCAGATGTCAGACCCGGGAATGTATCCGGCCTCTTCAATTGCTCGTACTAAGTAATTAAAGGCGTCATCACTTTTGCTAATTGCTGGTGCAAAACCACCTTCGTCTCCAACCTCAACTCGAAAACCATCCTTTAGTAAAAGAGTTTTTAGAGCATAGCTTACTTCTGTTCCCATTCGCAGCGCTTCGGCAAAACTGGAAGCACCCGCCGGTACGACGTGGTATTCCTGAATGGAAATACCATTACTGGCATGAGTACCACCGTTTATGAGGTTCATCTGTGGTACCGGCAGCACTGCTTTTTGGTTGGGAAGTAATTCTTGAAGGTACAAGTACAAAGGCAAGTTCTGAGCAGCCGCTTCCGCTCGAGCACATGCCAGCGAAACAGCGAGAATGGCGTTGGCTCCGAGTTTTGTTTTTTGAGGAGTGCCGTCAAGTTCAATCATGGTGCGATCAATCTTGGCTTGATTACCGGTATCTTTTCCAATAAGAGCAGCGTGAATACTTGTCGTTACGTTTTTTACAGCTTGCTGCACCCCTTTTCCGCCATACCGTTTTTCATCTCCATCACGTAATTCATGAGCCTCGTGCGAGCCAGTCGAGGCTCCTGATGGCACAGTTGCTGTTCCTAAATATCCACCTGTCACGACAACAGTGGCTCGGACAGTAGGAATTCCCCGAGAATCGAGCACTTCTTGCGCCGTGATTTGTTCAATCTTAGCCATCGGTGTACAAGGGTTCTAACCCTGGCATTACTTTACCTTCTAGGAACGCCACCATTGCTCCTCCGCCAACTGACACGTGGTCGTACTTCTTTGTGAGCCGATATTTTTCAAGAGCATTGACCGTATCTCCGCCACCAACTAAACGATACGAAGAAAGTTCAGCCAGTGCTTGAGAAATAGCTTTAGTAGCCAGACCATATGCGTCTACTTCAAAGCGTCCTACCGGCCCATTCCACATAATAGTTTGCGCAGTTTCACATACTTTAATGATTCCTTGGGTTGACTTATGACCAATATCCCAGATAGCTTTTGTTCCTTCTGGTATTTCTTGAATACTTACCTCCCGTACATCCGTTCCATCATCGTTACCGATGATTACGTCAATTGGTAACAGCAACTTTGGGCCAGCTTCTTGCATGATCTGTTTTGCTGCCTCAATTTCGGCTTGGTCATTCCCATCCTTCCAATGTCCACTGGCTGCCAAAAATACGTTGGCAATTTTACCACCAAGACAAAGGGTATCTACTTGGGTGAGTAGACGCTGCAGCAGTGCAACCTTGGTAGTAACCTTTGAGCCACTGACAATAGCCACATATGGTCGTTTAGCATTAGCCGAGAGACGAGATAACATTTCTACTTCCAGAACTGTTCTTCGGCCAGCGCAACTTGGTAGAAGCGTCGGGACGAGAGACAAAGATGTTCGAGCGCGGTGTACTTCACTGAAAGATTCACTCACGTATACATCCGCAACGGCCGCTAGTTGCTCGGCAAATTTCTTATTCTCTTTTTTCTCACGAGGATCTTCCCGAACATTGGAAAGCATAAGCATACTTCCCTGTTCCATTCCTTGGACGGCTGCTTCGACTGGTTCACCATATAAATGATGAATAAGTTGAATATCTTCTCGAAGTAAATCCTGCAGTCGGTGCCACACTGGGGTAATATCTGCTCCCTCTGGATCTTCTTCTGGTCGACCTCGTCGAGGAAGAATTATAACTTTACAGCGACGACGGCGAAGTTCTTGGATAGTCTCGATAGCTGCTTCCAGCCGATAATCTTCATCATCGTGAATCTTTCCGTCTGGGCCTGAACTTACGTTGAAGTCAGCCCGCACAAGTACTCGTTTTCCATCGAGGGGAATATCATCCATTGTCCGAAGACGTCTCATCTACGTATAGTAACGGTTATCCTGTGTGTTTGACTAATTACTAGAGCTTCTGGTTTCTACGTCGCGGAACGCTTTTTCTTTCTTTATAAATGATAAATTAATGCAAAAAACGAAAAGAAGAGCACTAGTAATGTTATTTAGTACTCGACCAGATCTAATTTAGATTGTCTATTTTCCAATTTTCACTACTTGCTCTATCAGCCTATTCGAATATCCCCACTCGTTGTCATACCAAGCCATTACTTTCACGAGGTCACCATCCACTACTCTTGTCATTTCCAAATCAACAATCGCGGAGTGTGGATCGCCAATAAAATCAGTTGAAACTGCCGGCTCGTTTGTGACTGTCAAAATACCCCGATAATTATCTTGCTCTGAAGCTTCAATAAACGCGTTGTTAATTTCCTCCGCTGTCACATCTTTTTTAAGTACCGCTGTAATGTCCGAAATTGAAACGACAGGCACTGGTACGCGAATCGAGACACCATCAAACTTTCCTTCGAGCTCCGGAATCGTTTTGGTTGCAGCAATAGCGGCACCAGTTTCGGCTGGTACCATATTAATAGCGGCAGCACGTCCACGCCGAAAATCATCTTTTTTACCCGGGCCATCAACTAGACTTTGTGTTGCAGTGTACGCATGCGCAGTTGTAAGAAGAGCTTTTTTTACGCCAAACACGTCGTTCAGTACTGCCATAACTGGGGCAGAACAGTTCGTTGTACAGGAAGCATTGGAAATTATCTCTTTACCCTCAAGATCTTTATTGTTAACTCCGAGCACCACTGTCGGTAGACTTTCGCTCTTAGTTGGAGCAGAAATGATGACTCGCTTTGCACCGGCGGTAATATGTCCGCGCGCTCCCTCTTCTTCCGTAAAGAATCCAGTGGATTCAATGACGACATCAACACCAAGATCTTTCCATGGCAACTTCGCCGGCTCTTTTTCTTGAAACACTTGGATGATCTTCTCTCCTACGACTAACTTGCCTTCTTCGGCCCGTACATCATGAGAATATCTTCCATAGGCACTATCAAATTTAAGAAGATAGGCAAGATTTGTTAAATCTCCGAGATCATTAATAGCAACAACTTCTACTTCTGGATTAGCCAAGGCAATTTTAAACGCTGCCCGACCAATCCGACCAAAACCATTGATTGCGAGTTTAACCGGCATAGACTTCTGCTGTTATGGATGAATTCTCTTCTATCATTTTCGCGACTGCTTCTTCAGTCAGCAAGCCTTCTCGAGCGCCAATAAACTGCACTACCGAAGTAGAATTTGCATTCCCCCACATCATGGCTTCCGGAATTGGTTTTCCCTTGATGGTCGCTGACAAGAACGCGGAACCAAAACTGTCACCGGCACCAGTGCGTTCAATAACCGGGCCATCAAAAATCTTGGCATACCAGATTGTTTTACCATCAGATACATACGATCCTTTCGGTCCGTCTGTCATCACCATCGTTTTTGCCCCAATTCCGTGATAGACGTTCATAAGTTCGCGTACGTCGAGTGTTTTTGCTTCAAGTATCTCCGCACTCTCTTCTCGATTCAGGAATAGCATGTCACATCGCTCTAGAAGCGGTAGCAGTTTTTCCTTACCTAAATGTATCTGGTGGGTACCAGGATTAAAGGCTAGCTTCACATTTGGGTTCTTCCGCAAAAAATCGAGTGTCTGCTGATGGAGCTCGTTCACCCCTTCACCTGACGCTGAGGTGAGATAAATCCATTGAGTTGGCTTGAGAGCAGGCAAATCATAGGCGCGAGGCTCGTGATAGACAAAAATAGTGCGTTCAGAACGATAGTTAATAACAATAGAAAGGTTTGTGCCATGCTTCGGATCAAACGCCATGTAGTCTGTCACAACGCCGTTCTCCTCAAAGACACTTTTAGTCTTCTTTCCCTGATCATCATCACCTACAACCGTGTAAATAGCTGACCTCAAACCAAGGCGAGCGACACCAATAGCATGATTAGCCGCATTTCCTACAGCTGGTACATCAGTTTTTTTATCTACTGCAATCTTATCGGCATAATCAAAACAAATTTTGCAGTTTTTCTGATCGATATCACATAAGACATTAGCATCAGACATTCCCAAGAAAATATCCTGGGTTGAGTCGCCGATGGCTACCACATCATGCTGAAATTCCTCCTGATTCATCTGACTCAGTATATCAATTTTTAGGCCTCGCCGAAAGCGGAATCCACCGCTTGAATAATTTCCATGAATTTTTGGGGGTGAAGAGAAGCTCCTCCAATTAGCAATCCGTCTGCATTGGGACCGCCGACGTAATGTCCAGCGTTTTCTGGAGTAACGCTGCCTCCATATATAATCCGCACCCGCTCAGCCAGTTCCTGGTCATACCGATCAGTCAGTTGACGTCGAATGAGAAGAACAATTTGAGCAACGTCATCAGGATCCGGTGTTTGCCCACTTCCAATTGCCCATATTGGCTCATACGCAATAACTGTTTGCACCAGAGAAGTACGATCAAGGCCTTCAATTAAGCTGGCAACCTGAGTGCGAATTTTTGTAACGGTCTGTTCGCTTCTGCGTTCCTCTTCACTTTCCCCTATACAGACAATTGGATTAATATTGTGTCCTCGTAGCATAGCCGCCGTTTTCACAACTATGTCATCAGTAACTCCCGCTGCTGCTCGTACCTCAGAATGTCCCACTAAAGACCAATTCACGAACGGCTTAATATCCAAGACAGAAACCTGGCCGGTGTAGGCGCCTTTTTCTTCTAAAAAAACATTCTGTGCTCCTACTGCTATTTTACTATTTTTCTTTAGCGCCTCAGCGATGGCTGGTAAAGATGGATACGATGGGCACACTACCACCTCACTCTTGATTGGTACCCCTTTCAACATATTTTTGAGGGCGCGAATGAGTTCGAGCTCAGCTTTATGTGAGAGCTCCATCTTCCAGTTCCCGACAACAATTGGGCGTTTCTTCATATCTATAAGTATACGCTATACTAAGAGCATGGCAGAGAAAATATTTCTTTCCGTTGTTATCCCAGCATACAACGAAGAACAGCGTTTACCCCACACCCTAAAGGCAACAACTGAGTACTTAAAGCGGCAGTCATACACCTGGGAAATTGCCGTAGTTGATGATGGTTCTAAAGACGATACCGCGAATCTCGTTCGCGAACATGCGATCATTGAGCCTCGCATCAAATTACTCCAATATGGTCGCAACCACGGCAAGGGATACGCTGTCCGTTTTGGTATGACCCACGTTTCCGGACAATACCGACTATTCATGGATGCAGATAATTCTACTGCCATTGATCACTTCGCGAAGTTTTTACCATTCCTCCAACGTGGCAATGATGTTGTCATTGGTTCTCGGGACATAAGGGGTGCCCAAATTGCTGTTCACCAGCCAAAATATAAAGAACTTATGGGAGATATGGGTAATTTATGGATTCAGTTTTGGGCTATTCCTGGAATAAAAGATACGCAAGCTGGATTTAAAGTGTTTACCGCCCAAGCTTCCGACGATGTCTTCCCCGTTCTTACTATCGACCGCTGGGGATTTGATGTTGAAGCCCTCGCCGTCGCCCGACGTAAAGGCTATAAAATTTCCGAACAGCCAATTCACTGGGTAAACGACCCCGACAGTAAAGTATCCACAAAGGCATACATCGATGTTTTATTAGAGGTAGTACAAGTCAGAATCAATATGTGGAAGGGCATATATGATGAAACGTCCGCACGAACTAGGAGAGCTTAGACAAGATCCGATAACCGAAAAATGGGTTGTCCTTGCCACTGGACGTGGTAAACGACCCGATGATTTTGCCGGCGACTCTAAGCGGCATTCATTTAATGCATATAAAACGCCGAAATATAAAGACGACTGCCCTTTTTGTAATCTGGGAAAGTTTACCCAAGAGCCTGATGTGCTGCGTCTCCCAGATGATCCTGAACGTTGGCAAGTACATATCTTTGGTAATAAATATCCGGCTTTTCAACCACATGACGAGCTACGTCACTGGCAAGTTGGTCCGTATCGGGCAGCGGAGGCAGTTGGCTACCACGAAATTCTAGCTACTCGGTGGCACAATCAATTTGGTGGCTACGCCTCGGAACAACTAATGGCGATGGAAATTGAGGCGCTCGTGCTGCGATATAGACAACTGCAGATTAAACAATCCGTAAACTACATTCAGATCATTAAAAACCAAGGGCCAGAGGCAGGCGGTTCACTGGAGCATCCACATCACCAAATATTTACTGTTCCGGTTCTTCCTAATGATATAAGTGACCTCTTACATGGAACTGAGCGGTACGCGGCTAAAAACGATCAGAAGGCATTTACTATTATTCTTGATTTCGAAAAATCTGATGGGCGGCGCATTGTGTGGGAAAATGAGGATTTCACTGTGTTTTGTCCTTTTGCTTCTCGTGTCCCTTTTGAAACGTGGGTACTGCCAAATAAATCCAATCCGCATTTTGAATCAATCGATTCTTCGCAGCAGCGTTCCTTGGCGGAAGCGATGCGGCAGGCACTCGGCAGAATTGCAGTCGGATTAAAAAACCCAGCGTACAACTATTACATTCATTCCGCTCCATGCGACGATAACGGATTTGTTTGCGACGATCGCCTGTTCGGCAATTTTCGTTGGCATGTCTCTATTTTGCCTAGACTGGGACAGTGGGGTGGATTTGAGTTAGGTACGGGCCTTGAAATTAATACTATGGCACCAGAAGAAGCGGCAGAGTTCTTACGTGAACAAAAGGTTCCTGAACCGGTAGAGTAAATTTGACAAATAATAATAAATAAGTATTCTGTACCTACCAACTTGTACCCTCCATTGAACAAACGGTATAGAAATGCCCCCTTGGTTCATTCGACCGGCGCAGCTTGACGATGCCGACGGCATTGCTGAGCTTCACGCTGAGGCTTGGCAAGTAGCCTATGAGAATTTGCTCACTCCGGAGCAGCTGCAGATGTGTACAAAAGAAACACAGCCTCGAGTATGGAAGCGACTCTTGGAGCCACCCACGAAGATCCAAACTTACGTGGCGCGCTTCAATCGTCAGACGATTGGCTTCATTCGATTCGGTGTTAGCAGCGAGCACGATCGCCGAGAGTTACTAGGCGAGATTTACGTTCTGTACGTCCATCCAGGTTACTGGGGACAAAAGGTCGGTGCGTCTCTGGCCAACCTAGCCTTTGGGCTCCTGCACGAACACAGAGTGAAAAAAGTATTTGTGTGGACGCTTGCAAGTAACGAGCGAGGCCGTAGATTCTACGAATCACTTGGCATGACCACTGACGGTGTTCCTGTGGAACGTCCGCTTGAGCATACGATGGTCCAAGAGGTTCAGTACTGGCTGGACCTAAAAAAACTCTCCTGACACTTTGTGGGTCAGGAGTTTTTATTTCCCATGTTTTCTTCGTCGTGTAGCGTATTCACTCAGAGCTATATCAAATTCATTAGTAGTAAAGGCCGGCCAATAGGTATCGGTAAAATAGAGTTCCGAATCAGCCACATCCCACATCATAAACCCAGCTGATAAGTGTGGTTCTCCACCTGTGCGGATAAGCAAATCTACAGAGGGTAGATCTTTCGTAAATAAATGCTCTTTAATAACACTCGAGGTTATCTTTTTTTGACCACTCTCAACAATTTTCTGAACCGCTTGAATCATTTCATCGGTTCCGTTATATGCCAAAAATAGATTCATAGCGTAATTAGAATATTTCGCAGTGGCCTCTTCAACCGCCTCTATTGCGCTCCTAAGTTTCCGAGGAAATTTTTCTTGCCATCGGCCAAACACGCGCACGCGCATTTTTCTCTCATGGATATCGCTATCTGTTAACATGCGTTCAAACTCCTTCTGAAAAATATTTACGAGTCCCTTTATTTCCAAAGGACTTCGCTTAACAAAGTTATCGATCGACATACCCCACAGGGAAATAGCCCGCACCCCTTTATCAGCGGCATGATTTACAACATCACGAAAAATATCGACTCCCTTTTGATGACCATCAAAAGCAGATAATCCTTGCCCTTTTGCCCACCGGCGATTGCCGTCAGGGATAATAGCAACGTGTCTAGGTATTGCGTTCATGCAAGTACTGCACAAGCATAAGTCGCGCCGCCTCCATATGTTCATCCTCCGGTTTTCCACCTTCTACTGAGATAATCCGCCGAGCCTCAACCGAAGTAAGCGTTTCATCAACGCTTTCTACTTCGACATCAGGATGAAGTTTTCTAGTTAGCTGCTCTAAGAAGGCGAGACTTTTATATGTCTGTTCTGTTTCCTCACCCGATAAACTGATCGGTACACCAACAATCACCGTCTTTACGTGTTCTTTTTCGACAATGCCCGCAATCTCGACCAACGCATCTTTCAGCTTGCGATCCAACGTGGTATATCGATGCACTGGAATCTCCGGTGGATTTCCCAAAGCCATTCCCACGTGCCTATCTCCTAAATCTACTGCCAAAATCATGTACCTTAGGTTAGCACTTTCGGCCCGTCTTTCGTGATTGCCACGGTATGCTCAAAATGTGCGGCCAGACCGCCAGCTTTCGTAGAAATAGTCCATCCATCCGCTTCAGTAATAACAGCCGGGTCACCAATAGTCACCATTGGCTCAATAGCAATAACCAGACCTTCCTCTAATATATGCCCACGTCCTGGCTTCCCAAAATTAGGTACTTGGGGCTCTTCATGAACGTCAAACCCAACCCCGTGACCGACCAGTTGATGAACTACTCCTAATCCATTACTTTCCACAAATGATTGCACTGCATGTCCAATATCGCCGGTGGTATTACCGATGCGAGCTACAGCAATTCCCTTATCGAGAGACTGCTTCGTAATATCAAGTAAGCGTTGTGTTTGGGGTGCGAGTGTTCCAACCGCAAACGTGTGAGCACTATCAAGGTAGTACTTATTTTTGTAAATGAGACCGGCATCAATACTGACTATGTCACCTTCAACGAAAGGTTGGCTACTCGGGATTCCGTGCACAACTACCTCATTAACAGAAACACAGAGAGCGGCCGGATAGGGAGTGTGTCCTCCCCCGCCATAACCCAGAAAGGCTGGTATAACATTATGTTCTTGCATCCGCTTGCGAGCGACTACTTCCAGTTCCTGACCGGTAACACCCGGTTTCACCATACTGCCAAGCTCTTCTAAGATGTTGCCCAATAAAGCGCCCCCCTCTGCTAGATGTTGAATGTCTTCAGTTGATTTTAGACTAACCACGAAGGCGACTTATGAGTTGCATGACAGCGCCGTGAACTTCCTCAATACTGTGATGGCCATCAATTTCTTGCAGGATGCCCTCTTGCTTGTATTTCTTAATGACTGGCCAGGTCTTGTCCATAAATTCGCTCCAGCGCATTGCAAATATCTCCGGTGAGTCATCTTCACGTCGACCAATGCGGCCCCCCAATTCTTCACACTTTTTTACATCCTCGTCGGTTACGACAGGAAAATCATTTTTTATATCCATACAAAACCGTCGTTTGCTGTTACGCGCTACCATTTCGTCTTGATCAACTACTAAGCGAATCGCTAATGGTCGCCCATAGCCTTCTTTCAAAAAAAATTCATCGACTGCTTCTGACTCTTCAATCGTTCGCGGGGTACCATCAAAAATAATACCTTTCCCTTCCGCGGTGTATTCTTTCACGGCAGCAATAACAATTTCTGCCGCCTCCTTCGGTGGCATAAGTTTTCCTTGACCGTGAATAATTTCGTCTACGCGGCGACCAAGCGGAGTGTCTTGTCTCGCCATTTGGCGAAAGGCATCACCGGTGCTAAAGCGATGATATCCAAGTTCTTGACTGAGTAACTCCGACTGCGTGCCTTTACCGGCACCAGGAGGACCCATGACGTAAATTACTTTGGGGAGACTCATATTCCCATGTTACTACAATCTGAGAAACGATAGGCGCCTACTAGCGCAAAAAGCCTTCGTATTCTCGCATCGTCAGTTGGGACTCAATTTGTTTCATTGTTTCGAGAACAACTGAAACAACGATTAGCAATGCCGTCCCACCAATGGTCAGTGTACTAATACCCGTTATTCCCTGTACGGCGAGTGGCAACACCGCAATGATGCCCAAGAAAATAGCACCGGTAAGCGTGATGCGATTCAAAATATATTTGAGATATTCAGATGTACGCTTACCAGGGCGAATACCAGGAATAAAGCCACCTTGCTTCTGAACATTTTCAGCAATTTGATCGGGATCGAACGTAACCGCGGTATAAAAATAGGTAAACGCTACCACCAGTACAAAGTAGGCAATGCCGTAAAATAGTTGATTTTGGAACAAGTTTACGATCCAGGAAGCAGTTTGAGCTACTTGGGGGTTTTGCGAACCGACAAAGAAATTAGCCACTACTCCTGGGAATAACATGACTGACAAGGCAAAGATAATTGGAATAACTCCCGCTTGGTTGACGCGGAGTGGTAAATGAGTAGAGGCACCGCCTAGGACTTGTCCGCCTCGGACACGACGAGCGTAGCTAATTGGAATAATGCGCTGGCCCTCAGATACGAGAACGACACCGGCAATAACAATTAGGGATACCGCTAGAAAGAGTCCGTAGGTAAATAATTGGTCTGGTGTCCAGGTAGCAATGATCTGGGAAGTAGCTTGGGGAAGTCGTGAAATAATACCGACGAAAATAATAAGGGAGATACCATTACCAATACCTTGCTCAGTAATGAGTTCACCCAGCCACATGAGAAAAATTGTGCCGGTTGTAACTGCCACCAGCGTAATAATCATTTCCCACTGTGTAAAGGAAATACCAAAACCGGCACCACCGCGAGCGGCACCTTGCTGAAGTAAATTCAAATAGGCAAAACCCTGAAGAGCTGCTAGTGGGACTGCCAATAATCGTGTCCATTGATTGAGTTTGCGACGACCAGCTTCTCCTTCTTCTTTCTGCATCTCTTCCAGGCGAGGAATAATCATGGTCATAAGCTGCATAACGATTGAAGCTGTGATATAAGGACCGACGCCCAACATCAAAATAGAAACTTTGGAAAGTCCGCCTCCAGAAAAGATATCAAGAAGACCAAAGAGTTGGTTACCAGCAAATAAACTACGCAAGCTCTCGGCCGGAACACCGGGCACAGGAATAATTGCCGCAATACGGAAAACAGCTAGTAGTCCTAAGACAACCAGGATTTTCTTACGCAGTTCTGGGATACGAAATAATTGAGTTACTTTGTTCCAAGCGAGCATAGGGGATGAGTACTAAGGAGAAGTATACGATATACAGGTCACTTACGTAACACTGTGTATCTCCCTTACTACTTAATAATCTCTACCTTTCCGCCAGCATCTTCGACTGCTTTTACAGCTGCTGGACTAGCGGCATGAACTCGTACGGTGTACTTAGCGGCAACTTTATCGGAGCCAATAAGTTTAATGCGATGTGTTTTACGCTTTAGAACTCCAGCTTTGCGCAGTGATCCTGGTCCAACAATACCGTCTTGAGCAACGTGTGGTAAACGACTTACTTCTAAGGCAAGTGATTTAACGCGAAGAGAAGCTGGCCACTGTTTTGTGCCACGCCCTTTTGGCAGACGCATATATAATGGAGTTTGTCCTCCTTCATGACCAAATTTGCGAGTATATCCAGCACGAGATTTCTGTCCTTTTTGACCACGACCAGACTTAGCGCCACGAGCACCAATACCGCGCCCAATACGCTTTTTTCTTCGGCTAATTTTAGGAAGTGATAAGGCCATAAGATTATTTCTTTTTACTTACATTCTGAAAAGCAAGCAGAGCGGCTTTCACGTTATTAATCTTGTTGGACGAACCAAATGCTTTTGAGACGAGATCTTTTACGCCAGCAAGTTCCGCCACAGCACGAACGACGTTACCAGCAATAACACCAGTTCCTGGTTGCGCTGGACGTAGCTTTAGCTGAGCCCCCTTGTAGCGAGCAAATACTTCATGGGCAATCGTAGCGCCATCAAGAACAATAGTAATTAAACTTTTCTCAGCCTGAGCCTGAGCTTTTTGGATAGCGGATTGAACGTCTCGGCTTTTGCCGACACCAAAACCAACTTTGCCGTTGCGATTACCAACTAATACGCTGGCACGGAATCGGAAACGACGTCCACCCTTTACCACACGGACAACGCGAGCAATATCGAGTACTTCATGATCGTACTGCGCTCGTTCTTTCGAAACAGCTATGGTGCGACGGTCTTTAGCTAGAACTTGATCAGTCATAGGAGAATTAAAACTTAAGGCCACTAGCACGCATTGCTTCAGCGACTGCTTTTACTCGACCGTGATAACGATAACCACCCCGATCAAACACAATCTTGTCGACACCTAACTTCTTAGCAGCCTCGCCAATAGTTGAACCAACAGTATCTGGAGCACCAGAGGCACTGATAAGAGTACGGCTCGCCACATCATCAATAAGCTGTACGGTCAGTCGAGTATTACTGCGAAAGACGCTGGCGCGAGGACGCTCAGCAGTACCGCGGATTTTAGCGCGGATGCGACGTTTTCGTTGTTCTCGAGAAGCGTGATTCATAGTATTAGGCAGTAGTAGCACCAACAACTTTTCCAGCTTTACGACGAACATGCTCACCCACATAACGGATGCCCTTACCTTTGTATGGCTCAGGGGGACGAATCTTTCGAATATTAGCAGCTGTTTGACCGACAACAATTGGGTCAACTCCTTCAACTGTAATGATTTCTTTTTCAACAGAAAATGTTATGTGCTCTGGAGCATCAACTTTAACTGGATGTGAAAAACCGACGAGTAATTCTAGATTCTTTCCTTTTACCGCGGCGCGATAACCAACACCTTGAAGTTCAAGCTGTTTCTTAACTCCGGCTGAGACACCTTCAGCAGCACTAGCAATAACAGCACGGGTTGTACCCCACAATGCACTGGCTTGCTTGCTCTGACGAACAACGCTACAGGTCACAACATTTCCTTCAACTACAACTTTAATATCAGGATGAATGATACGAGTAATTTCTCCCTTAGCTCCTTTAATGATTACTTTTTCATACTCAACAGTCGCGGTAACACCGGTGGGTAATGTAATAGGTTGTTTACCAATGCGGGACATAGTAATAGTTACCAAATAGCACAAACTAATTCTCCACCAAGTTTTTCCTTCTTGGCTTTATCTGCTTCCATCAGACCCTTCGACGTCGATACAATAATTTTTCCAAAACCCGTGTAGTTGTAGGGCATTTGAGTTGCGCCAGCGTAGCGACGTCGACCCGGAGTCGACAGACGCTTAACCCCATTAAGACGAGGACTGCCATCTTCTGTATAGGCCAACGATACAATTAACTTTGCAGCTGGGCTGTCTTGAGTGCGAACGCTGCTAACAAATCCTTGTTCTTGGAGTGTAGCAAGCAGCGCTTCCTTAAAACGAGAATACGGAACCGCCACCCGCTTTTTTTGCGCGCGCTGGGCGTTGATGAGACTCGTTAACATGTCAGCAATAGGATCCATAGGCTACCAGCTAGACTTTCTAATCCCCGGAATATGACCTTGTTCAGCCCGTTCCCTAAAACAAATACGACACAACCCGAAATCACGCATGTACCCTCGTGGACGACCACATTGAGCACAGCGTCGTACCAGCCGACTAGAAAATTTCGGCTTTTTCTTCGATTTTGCAATTTGAGCTTCTGTTGCCATAATTAGTCCTTTTTTATACCAGAAGTAGCCATTGTGGGCAAGCCTGCGACTTCTGATGCTTTCGTTGTAAACGGAAAGCCAAGAGCGGCGAACAGTTTTCTTGCTTCATCATTATCTTTAGCCGACGTAACAAACGTAACTTCAACCCCGAACATAACGTCGGTTTTATCTGCTTGAATTTCTGGGAAAGCCATATGCTCTTTCATACCGACACTGACATTGCCACTGCCATCAAAACTAGTGCTAGGCAGTCCACGAAAATCACGAACACGAGGTAGCGTAATATTTACAAAGCGCTGGATGAAATCTTCCATCCGCTTACCACGCAGCGTTACTTGGTAACCGACGAGATTACCTTCACGCACTTTGAAACCTGCGACTGCTTTACGAGCTCGTCGTTCACGAGGCTTCTGGCCAGTAATAGCGGCTAGGTCTTTCATAACTGCTTCAACGTATCCTTTATCGTCACGGTGCTTGCCAACGCCAACGTTCACAACAACTTTTGTGATGCGTGGCACCGCGTGAAGATTTTTAATCTTCAACTCTTTCTGCAGCTGCTTCGTCATGGGTGTAGTGACAGACATAGGATTAATCAATAACGGCTTCACAATTCTTGCAGATACGCTGGCGAACTCCGCCTTCACGCTTGAGTCCAACTCGACTTGCCTTCTTACATTTCGGACAAACGAGCATAACATTCGAAATACGAGTAGCGGACGCTACAATAACCCGCTGGCCTTTTTCTCCAGCCCGACGAGGACGAATGTGACGGTGCACCATGTTCGCGCCTTCCACAATTACCTTTTCTTCTTTCGGAATAACAGACAACACTTTACCAGTTTTTCCGCGATCGCGGCCACGAAGAACTTTGACAGTATCGCCGCTCTTAATTTTGAGTTTAGGAATTACCATACTTCTGGAGCTAAGGAAATAATTTTCTGATATCCAGCCGCCCTGACTTCACGCGCCACTGGTCCGAATACGCGCGTACCAACCATATCGGTCGTATCCTTCAAAACAACGACGGCGGCATTGTCATCAAATCGGATTGCTGAGCCATCACTGCGTTTTTGTTCCTTGCGAACACGAACAATAACGGCATGAACAACTTCACTCTTTTTCACCGTACCTTTTGGTTCAGCTACTTTGACGGCGGCAACGATAACGTCACCGAGGTAAGCGTAACGATTACCGGTATTCCCGAGCACGTTCACAACCTTCAGGAGTTTTGCTCCTGAGTTATCTGCTACCTGCAATCTTGTACCCATCTGAATCATATATAAATGTTACTTTTTTGCTTCTTTACTATCGATAATGCGCCAGCGCTTACGAGCTGACAGCGGTCGAGACTCCTGAATAAAGACAGCCTCACCAATTTGTGCCTTTTCTGTTTCATCATGCGCTAAATAGATCTTAGAACGACGCATACTCTTGCCATATTTTGGATGACGAGTATGTCGCACCACTTCAACGGCCACGGTTTTGATACCGGACTTTTTCTTAACTGTGCCTTGTAAAATCTTTTTCATAGTTCTCTTTTAATAATGCTAGTTCTAACTGGAAGTTTATGAGCTGCGAGGCGCAATGCTTCTCGAGCCGTTATTTCATCTACTCCATCAATTTCAAACATAATGCGTCCGCGGTGGACAACTGCAACAAAATGATCAACTGAACCCTTACCTTTACCCATTGGCGTTTCCTGACCCTTTTTTGTAACTGGCTTGTCAGGAAAAATCCGGATCCATACTTTACCGGAACGCTGAGCAAACCGACTCATTGCCCGTCGAGCCGCTTCAATCTGGCGAGCGCTCACCCAACGACTTTCCAGTGCCTTCAGTCCCCACTGACCAAAATCTACCGACAGTGAACCCTTCGCAGATCCACGGACGGATCCCTTCTGATGCTTTCGGTGTTTAACTTTCTTAGGAATCATCATAGGTTATTTCTTGGCAGGAATCTTCTTCGTTGTCTTAGCTTTTTCGGCCAGAGAAGAACGACGTTTACGTTTCTTCGCCACTGGCTTCTGTTCTCCGATTGGCTTACCAGCTTCTTCTGGTTTTTCTTCTGTTAAGTCACCTCGGTTAATCCAAACTTTTATACCGATTGTTCCGTAGGTAGTAAACGCCACACGGTAAGCGTAAGAGACATCAGCACGGAAAGTATGCAGAGGAACGTTTCCTTCCGCTAACCACTCTGTACGAGCAATTTCCGACCCATTCAGACGACCAGACAAAGAAATCTTAGCGCCGCGAGCGCCAGCTTGAAGAATACGCTGGAGAGAACCTTTCAAAATACGGCGAAATGGCATACGACGTTCAATCTGATCAACAACTTGGGTAGCGACAGCCGTGGCGTCAGTATCAGGGTTACGGACTTCTTGTACATCAATCCGGACACGGCCGATTACTTTTACTTTCTTAGCCAAATCTTTTTGAATCTTTTCAATGCCAGAACCACCGCGACCAATAACGACGGCGGGACGAGAGGTATGGATAGTTAACACAGTTTCGCGAGGTTGACGGGAAATTTCTAATCGAGAAATAGAGGCGTGACGGAGATTTTTCTCAAAATAGACGCGAATACGTAGATCTTCTTGTAGTTTCGTGCGGAATTCTTCTTTTTTATCCGCGAACCAACGACCCTCCCAATTATGAGTGATGTTGCCGACGCGTAAAATATTTGGATTGGTTTTTCGTCCCATAGGTTATACGCTCTTTCGTCTAAAAGATTTTTGCTTGTTTCCACCTTGTTGCATCATCTTGGTTTTCTGGAAAGCTTCGCCCGTTGCTTTGTCTGTCTTCGTTTCAACTGAACGGACTGGTCCTTCTTTGTTTTCACTTGGCGTCTCAGTAGCTTTTTCTACTGGCAGCTCTTCTACCCCATCAAGTGCGGCGTAGGTATCGGCAGTAATAGTCTCAATAGCTGGAGCTTTTTTTACCTGCTCCGCTTCTTGACCTTCAATTATAACCGTGACGTGAGCCATCGCTTTTGTGTAGGGGTGAGCCATACCACGAGAACCAGCCCGAAAACGCTTCAGTTTCATTCCTTCATCCACCCAAATATCTTTTATTCGTAGTGCCTCGATCATCCCATGATTTTCTTTAGCATTGGCAACAGCGCTGGCAATCACTCGACGCATGATCTGAGCAGCTTTTCCAGAGGTATATAAAAGTTGAGCATCGGCGTCGACGGTAGGCATTCCACGCAGCATCGTAGCCAGCGGACGCATTTTCCGTGGGGCCATACGAGCGTTACGATGAACAGCTTTCACTTGCATATTATTTGCCTTCAGTCTTAGGAGCAGCAACCGGTGCGGCAGCAGCTGCAGCGGCGGCCTCAGCTTCCTTCTGCAAACGACCACCATGACGAACGAACTTACGAGTTGGCACAAATTCTCCTAATTTGTGACCCACCATATTTTCTGTAACTAAAATTTCAATGTGATCTTTGCCGTTATGGACAGCAAACTTAATACCAACCATTTCTGGAAAAATAGTAGAACGGCGAGACCAGGTTTTGATCACGGCGGAAGACCCAGGGCGAAGAGCCTTTACTTTTTTCATTAACTTTTCGTCAATGAACGCGCCTTTTTTAAGTGATCGTGCCATAGTTATTTCTTACGATTACGTCTTTCAAGAATAAGATTATCAGAATACCTTCTCTTTTGACGGGTTTTCACACCGAGAGCTGGTTTACCCCATTTTGTTTTTGGAGCTTTTAATCCAATCGGTTGTGCACCTTCACCACCACCATGAGGATGGTCGACTGGGTTCATAACCTTGCCACGAACTTGAGGCCGTCGGCCTAAGCGTCGTGAACGTCCAGCTGAACCGATTCTTTGCAGCCAATGATCTGGATTAGAGACCTTGCCGATTGTGGCATAACTTTCCTTCGCAATCAAGCGCACCTCACCAGACGCAAGCTGTAATTGTGCGTATTCACCTTGTACATCCATGATTGTTCCGTAAGAGCCAGCTGATCGCAGCATCTTACCACCTCGGCCTGGCATCATTTCTACATTAAAGACCGTGACGCCGGGTGTAATGTCTTTAAGCTGTTTACGATTCCCTGGTTTTTCTAAAGCTTTTTCGCCTCGTTCGATAGTGTCACCAGCCTTAGCACCTTCCCACGCGACAACGTATCTACGAACACCATCCACAAACATAATAAGAGCAAGATGGGCCGAACGAATTGGATCGAATTCAAGACGCTCAACTCGAGCTGGTATCGCCAGTTTATCCTGACCAAAGTCTACTTTACGATTGAGGCGCTTGGCACCACCACCACGATGGCGAATAGTAATTTTACCAGCTGATCCTCGACCAGACAGGCGCTTGCGCCCATGTGTTAACGCTTTGTGAGGCTGACCTTTATGAAGCTCGCGTCGATCAACAATTGACATCTTCTTGCGAGCAGCACGAGTACTTTTGTAATTCTTTATCGGCATAGGTTATTCGTTGAACTTACTTACGTCCTTAACTTGGACGTATGCTTTTTTCCACTTTTTTGTGAATCCAATTGTCATGCCCCGTCGTCGCATTTTAGGACGAACACGCATTGTACGAACTGAAATTGGTTTTACGCCATATTTCGCTTCAATGGCGGTGGCAATCTGTCCCTTGGAAGCCTTAGGATGGACACGAAAGACAACGACATTCTTTTCCTGGGCGTGCATACTCTTTTCAGTCAACATCGTTTCGACGTGATTTATAACGTCAGAAGAAGCAATTACTTTTTCGGGTGTGTCTTTCGTCGAACCACTTTTTTCTTTCTTAATGGTTTTCTTGTCAGCTGCCTTCTCTTCTTTTCGCAGCATTCGTTTTGCTTGGCTAAGTAAACTCATAGAGGTATTTATTTCTTAACAGTTACGCCACAACGTGCCTCCAAAGCAGGCAGTGCATCCTTATCCATAAAAACATGGGTTGCGTCCAGGACGTGGCCAGCGGTAACTTCTGACACAACAACAGCAGTAACATTTTGTAAATTCTTTACGGCTGACATCAAATCTTTATTAGCAACCGAGACAATCAGGAGAACGCCACGGTGATCGGTAAAATATCCTGCTACTTCTTTTGTCTTCTTAGGAAGTTCCTTCGGCAGTTGCACCAAACGTAGTGATCCAGCTTTAATTTGCGCCGCAAGCGTGCCAGCCAGCGCTAGTCCCACTGCGCGCTTTGGCAGACGCAGCCTGGTTTCGCGACGAACGCGCGGACCAAATGTAATACCACCACCACGCCATATTGGAGAGCGGATTGAAGCATGACGAGCGCGGCCAGTACCTTTCTGTTTCCATGGCTTTTTACCACCGCCACGTACTTCGCTGCGGTCTTTGGTGTGAGCCCTTCGAATACGAGTGCGCTGACGACCAACGTGGACAGCCTGGGCTACTGCATACGGGCTGAATTCAACTTTCAGAAACGCTGGCACGTCTGCTTTGGATTCTTTACCAGAAGACAGATCCATTACTTGAATTGTTGATTTTGTAGCCATTAGTCTTTGCTTCTAATTTCTAAAACAGTGCCACGCTTTCCGGGCAAGGCACCTTTAATTGCGAGTAAGTTTTTCTTAGCATCAATAGAAACGACCACGAGATTTTTTACAGTGACGCGATCACTTCCCATGCGACCAGCCATGCGCTTACCTTTACGAACGTGCTGAGGAAAACGGCTACCAATAGAACCAGCTTTGCGTTCCCAATCTGAATGGCCATGACTAGCTGGGCCTCCTTTAAATCCATGACGCTTCACGACACCTTGGAATCCCTTACCTTTAGAGATGCCGGATACCTCGACTACTTCCCCAACAGTGAATTGTTCAACGCTTAGTTCTTTCACGTCTTCGGCAGCTTCAATAGAAAACTCACGCCGAGCTGAGTACATACGTTTCAGGGTATTAGGCGTGAGCTTTTGGTTTTCCTTTTGGTTCTTGCGTTTACCTGGCAGACCGAGTTGGAGCGTATTGTGACCGTCCTTATCGCTGGTGCGTCGAATGGTAATAACGTTAGGTTCGGCTACAACGAGCGTAACTGGAACAACTTCTCCGGTTTCTGAGAAGACTTGAGACATTCCGAGTTTTCGACCAAGGAGTGCTTTAGACATGACATTGAGTCCAGAGATTTACGGGCCATAGAATGGTCCGGAAATATGTGACTACTTAGCGAATAAGAAAATCCACGCATACGCGCTTGTGTGACACTATAGAAGACCCCCTAGAAAATGTAAAGTCTCCCCATAACACAGGTTGGTGTGTAGGCATTGAATCATTATGTATAGTTGACAATTATACGTAAAGTTGCTATTCCTTCATTAGTTCATTTCACCCGGGAATATACATGAATAGCCGTGTCGGCACTTCTTGTATATCCCACTATTGTAGAAAGGAATTGCGATGAGCATCGCAACCCTGCGACAAGCCCAGCAAGTTCTCAACATCCTCACCCAGGAGAAGGTCTCCTGCGGGCAACTGCAATGGCTCATTGAAGGCGGCTTCATTACCGACCTTCTCAAGGCCAACCGCAATCTGGACCGCGAAGCGTTCCGTAAGTTCCTCAGTTCGGGTCAACTGTACCCGACCGTCATGGAACTCACCGGTGTCGTCATCCCTGAAAAGGAGAAGACACTGGGTGACCGCATCGCCGACGGGGCCTACGACGGGAAGAACGGCGACATCACGGAAAAACGCTGTCCGCTGTCGCTGCCCCCAGGTCCGCGAAACCTCGTCCTTGTCCATTTCGGACGCGTTGTCCTCACCAGGGACGTGGAACAATGGGCAGCCGAAAACGGCTACGAGATCGCCCTCATTGACGATCTCTTGGCTGTCGGCTCTCATCCTGAGTACAAAATAACGCAACCACCCCGCGTATGCGGGGTGGTGTCATGTTTCTATTTACTAAGGCCTAGCCTGTTTTCATCGATACATCGACTCCAGCTGGCAGGTTGAGACTCATCAGAGTGTCAACGGTGCGTGAGGTGGACTCAGTGATATCAATGAGGCGCTTGTGTACCCGAATCTCATATTGATCGCGAGCGTCTTTGTGGACGAACGTCGAGCGATTGACGGTGTATTTCTTCTTACCGGTTGGTAATGGCACTGGGCCAGATACTTTACCGCCATCGCGCTCAATTGCATCAACAATCTGCTTCGCAGACTGGTCGATCAGTTTATGATCATATGCTTTGAGCTTAATGCGAATGCGAGGCACCGCAACTGGTACGGCTACTGCTTCTTCTTTCTTTTCTTCAGCTTTTTCTTTGGTGGCCATTGAAAGGTACTAGGAGGTAAAGATTACTCGGTTATTTGTTAACCTTCGTTACAACTCCGGCACCAACAGTGCGTCCACCTTCACGGATAGCGAAGCGCATACCGTCTTCCATAGCGACAGCAGATCCAAGTTTTACCTTGATGCTGATAGTATCGCCAGGCATAACCATTTCAGTTCCTTCTGGCAATTGAACTTCACCAGTTACGTCAGTTGTACGAACGTAGAACTGAGGCTTGTATCCTTTGAAGAATGGAGTGTGACGACCACCTTCATCTTTGGTCAGAACGTACACTTCAGCGTCAAATTCAGTATGAGGAGTAATGGATTTAGGAGCAGCGACCACCTGTCCGCGCTCAACATCTTCTTTCTTAAGACCGCGGAGAAGTACGCCAGCGTTATCACCAGCTTGTCCTTCGTCGAGCTGTTTGTTGAACATTTCAATTCCGGTTACAACTGTCTTCTGAGTGTCGCGGAGACCAACGATTTCAACTTCATCGTTAACCTTTACAACACCACGTTCGATACGACCAGTTACTACCGTGCCACGACCTTCAATAGAGAAGACATCTTCAATTGGCATGAGGTATGGCTTGTCAGTATCACGAACTGGATCTGGAATTGTTTCGTCGAGAGCAGTAACCAAATCAATGATTGGTTTAGCTGCTTCATCATCAACGCTCTTGGTATCAAGTGCTTTTAGAGCTGAGCCACGAATAATTTTGGCATTCTTGCCATCGAACTCATATTTGCTCAAAAGATCGCGAACTTCCTCTTCAACGAGGTCAACCAATTCTGGATCATCAACCGCATCCACTTTATTCAAGAAGACAACGATCTGAGGAACGCCTACCTGACGAGCAAGCAGAACGTGCTCGCGAGTCTGTGGCATTGGTCCATCAGTTGCAGATACAACTAGGATTGCTCCATCCATTTGGGCAGCGCCAGTGATCATGTTTTTGATGTAATCAGCGTGTCCAGGACAATCAACGTGAGCGTAGTGACGTTTTTCAGATTCAAACTCTACGTGAGTAGTTGAAATAGTAATACCACGTTCTTTTTCTTCGGGTGAAGCATCAATTTCATCAACACTCAAAAGTTTCTTAACACCACCGCGCATATTCTGAACATGCAGAAGAGCTGCTGTCAGGGTAGTTTTGCCATGGTCGACGTGGCCGATCGTACCGACGTTAACGTGAGGCTTATTGCGCTCGAATTTTTCAGCCATAGGTTTTACGTTATGAATTACAAATTAAATGCCCAAACGGGCAAAAGCCTCCTTCAGCGTTTGTAGTCCACCTTGCAAGTGCAAGGCGCCTTCAAGAGATTGTTGTCTGTATACTATACCGTCTTTCCCCCGTCAATAACAGGGGGTTAATCTTGGAGATCTGGGGATATGTCACCTTTTAGCGATTCGAATCTTACCTTCTTCATATTTACTGGCTCCGCCTCCCAGGCCAAGTTTTCATCCGAGTCTTCGGAGGTAAGTGATAACGCAATATCTCGGTTAATGTTTTCAATTATTTCTTCATCAAGTTGTATTGGTACATGTTCTCGAACTGCTTTAGCGGTAGCTTCTGCCGAAAGCAAAGGTAATTGTTTTTCCGACTGCCGGCGATTTTTCACGAGCTCCTTCTTCGACATAATAACAAACGTCTCGCCGGTATCATCTGAAAACACAAACTTACCGCCTAAATCTTTTAAGACTTTGAGAACAGGTGCCAAAACCGACTTGAGAGATTCTTCGGACATCAGATAAACGTACGGTGAGTATGTCTAGAATTCAAGCGGATAAAGTTGACAATGTTACAATTTCAGAGCAAAAAGATAACAGTCTGTAACGGTTACAGTCAGTGCGCGTGGAATGTTCCCTTGATCCCCTCACAATGGAGACGGCTAATGAGCATCTTAATTGATCATGCAACCGACATCATTGAAGTGGCGCGGGTCAATCCTGCGGTAGCGCTTGCCTACGCGCCTTCCATGGAAGAGATGATGAGTCCAGAGGATTCCGATGTCTGGCAAGAATATGATTACACCGAGGCCATACTAACCCGTGAAACGAACGCGGTGCTCGGGTACATTAATGGGCGATTTGTTGGGTGCTGCGTATTCTCAATTAATCTTAACGATCCAACTATCGGAAAGATCCAAAAGATTGCCGTTAAAAACATCTCCCTATACGCCAGGATTGCGCCACTTCTTGTTCAAGAGACCTTAGCGTATTTGAAGATGAGAGGCTGTCTCGATATACAAATGGATCTGCATCAAGATTGCAATTTCCTTCAGTTTATTTTGCGTTCTGCTGGTTTCCGTTTCAGAGGCAAATTGCCTCGAGAACACCCACTCGCCGTAAATGGAGATGCTTTCTTGTTCAGCTGTGAGCTTTGAAATTGCAGGCGGACTACCGCATGCATCGCTGACTCGCAGCATATAGTGCACAGTCATCCCCTTGGCGCAAAACCAACGGGGATTTTTCTTTAAAAATTTTGTTATATCTTTTTGACTGTCTTGGCGCCGACAAGTTCGTCCTGAATATTGCGAGGTACTTCTTGGTAATGATCAAACTGCATCGAATAGTTGGCACGGCCGGAACTCATGGAACGGAGTTGCGTTGCATATCCAAACATGGAACCAAGCGGCACTAATGCATCAATAACTTTTACTGTCCCTCGTTCACTCATGCCTAAAATCTGACCACGGCGAGCGTTCAAGTCTCCGACTACATCACCCATGTAATTTTCTGGGGTAATAACTTCGACTTTCATAATAGGTTCAAGTAGAACTGGTGAAGCATTCTTAACACCACTGCGGAAAGCCATCGAAGCAGCAATTTTGAAGGCAATTTCCGAGCTATCTACATCATGGTAGCTACCGTCGTAGGCAACGGCTTTGATATCGACAACTGGAAATCCAGCAATCGCACCGTTGCGAGCGGATTCAATGACACCTTTTTCAATAGCCGGAACATATTCCCGTGGGACGGCGCCACCTTTAATATCATCTTCAAATTCAACACCCTTACCACGCTCCATCGGTTCCAGACGCAGCCAGACATGACCATATTGTCCGCGACCACCTGACTGTTTGATGTACCGGCCTTCAGCTTCAGTAATCTTGGTGATTGTTTCTTTGTACGCAACCTGAGGCTTACCAACGTTTACTTGGACTCCGAATTCTCGCTTCATACGGTCAACCATAATTTCCAAATGCAGTTCACCCATTCCTTCCATAATTGTCTGCATCGTCTCTTCATCGGTGCGTACCCGGAATGTTGGGTCTTCATTCATGAGGGACTTGAGCGCCATGCCCATCTTTTCCTGATCAGCTTTAGTCTTTGGTTCAACTGCAATTGAAATAACAGGATCAGCGCCAGTAATACGTTCCAAAATAAGAGGGTGATCTTCATCACACAGCGTGTCACCAGTTGTGGTAAATTTCATACCCACGAGCGCACCAATACCACCAGCGGAAATTTCTTCTACTTCTTCTCGATCATTAGCATGCATGCGGAGGATACGGCTGACGCGTTCCTTTTTGCCTACAGACGAGTTGTAAATATATGAGCCAGTTTTAATCGTGCCTGAGTAGACGCGGAAGAATGTCACCTGTCCAACATAGGGGTCGTTGGCAACTTTAAAGGCCAGGGCAGCAAATGGCTCGCTGGGATCTGGTTTACGAACAATTTTCTTTTCAAGATCATCAGGATCCGTGCCTTCAACTGGTGGCACATCAATGGGGGAAGGCAAGTACGCAACAACCGCATCCAGCACTCGCTGCACGCCTTTGTTTTTCAAAGCAGATCCACAAAAAATTGGGACAATTTCATTCGCAATAACTCCCTTACGAAGCGCTATGTTTAATTCGTCGAGTGCAATAGGTTGTGCCTCGAGAAACTTTTCGGTTAGTTTTTCATCCAACTCTGCGATTCTTTCTACAAGTTCAGCGCGGCGCTTCTTAGCCTCTTCCTGCAATTCGGCTGGAATTTCCTTCTCAATAATTACTTCTCCCATTTTGCCTTCGAAATACCAAGCTTTTTCTGTAAGTAAATCAACGAGACCTTCAAAATTATCTTCCGATCCAATTGGCAGGGTCATAATGGCAGTTTTTTTGGTCAGGCGTTCATGAATAGAGTCAACCGCTTTCCAAAAATCTGCACCAGTGCGATCAATTTTATTAATAAAACACATGCGGGGTACTTTATATTTCTCCGCTTGGTGCCAAACCGTTTCGCTTTGTGGCTCAACTCCGGCTACACCGTCAAACACAACAACAGCGCCATCGAGCACACGCAAGCTGCGCTCGACTTCAATAGTGAAATCGACGTGTCCCGGTGTATCGATGAGGTTTAGGCGATGGTCTTTCCAGAACGTAGTCGTAGCAGCAGCAGTAATTGTAATGCCGCGCTCTCGTTCCTGTTCCATCCAATCCATGACTGCCTCCCCCTCATGCACTTCTCCGATCTTATGCGTAAGACCGGTGTAGAAGAGCACGCGCTCAGACACGGTTGTTTTACCAGCATCAATGTGGGCAATAATTCCGAAATTCCGTACTTTTTCTATAGTAACATTCGGAAACTTCTTTAAATCAGTTGACATACCTTAAGCGGATTTAAGAGAAGTGGCTGAATGCGCGGTTAGCCTCGGCCATCTTGTGTACATCTTCTCGCTTTTTCATTGCTCCACCTTCTTTATTGGAAGCATCAATGAGTTCAGCCGCCAGTTTTTCGGCCATTGTTTTGCCACCACGAGCACGCGCTGCATCTCGCAGCCAGCGCATGGCGAGCATCTCCCGTCGTTCTGGTCGTACTTCCTGAGCAATTTGATAGTTAGCACCACCAACGCGGCGAGCTTTTACTTCAAGGATAGGAGTGACATTACGAAGAGCGGCATCAAAGACCACGAGCGGATCATTTTTTGTCTTCTCTGATACCTGTGCGAGCGCTCCATAAACCACTGTTTGCGCCGTGCTCTTTTTGCCGTCGTACATCATGTAATTAATAAAACGAGACAACATTAAGTTACCGAATTTAGGATCCGGTTTAATGTATCTCTTATTTTTATATACGCGCTTTTTTCGTGGCATAGGTATTACTTTTGCTTTGGTTTCTTAGCACCATATTTAGATCGACCACGGCGACGAGCTTCAACACCAACGGTATCGAGTACACCTCGAACTACTTGATAGCGAACACCTGGTAAATCCTTTCGACGACCACCACGGATAACAACAATCGAATGCTCCTGAAGATTATGTCCTTCACCCGGGATAAAAGCAGTTACTTCCATTCCATTAGATAGACGAACACGAGCAACTTTACGCAGAGCGGAATTTGGTTTCTTCGGGGTCATTGTCTTTACTTGTAAACAGACACCACGCTTAAAAGGTGAACCTTTCTTGAAGATAACTGGTCGGTCTTTCAACACGTTGTATCCACGTAAAAGAGCCGGAGACTTTGGTTTTCTCAATCGGCGGGTGCGTCCCTTGCGGATAAGTTGGTTTAAAGTAGGCAAAATTACCTGATAAATAGACTAATTAACAACCCCGCCAAGCGGGGCAGTGCACACAATATAGAAAAGGTTGCCTAGATTGTCAAAAGAGAAGTAGGGTAACGGAGAGATCGTTCTTTCCACCCTGGTCAAAGGACCCAGCCATGACTGACGACGAAACTCTCTTTATTACCAGAGTTAGAGAAAAGTTTTTTGGCGGTATGCACCCTGTTCCAAAAATCCTGGCGATGTGCTTATTTCTCGCTATCAAAGATCGCGTGCAAACACTTTCCTTCGTCTTACGAAAGCCAGAGCCTGGGGGCCTTATACCAATAGGAATGTACGTACTAGCAGACAATCGTTTTTTGGTGCCACCGCCACAACACTTGGCTCGGCACCTTGGTGCCTGTCTCAAAGAATTTTCTCAACATTCTCCTCTGACAGACTACCTTCTACACTTTAGGCAAGAGCTATCGGATCGAGAAGAAAGATGGGAGGTGACATTTAATTGCTCACGGTCAGTTATGGAGACCATGGAATTACTTGAAAAGGCATGGGATGACGCCTACCCCGACATGTGTGCCATAGCTGATAAGATGAGATGAGCCACGGCCGACAGCCACAAACTGTCGGCTTTTTTATTTTTACCACTATTAATCCTCGTATCTTAACGAGTCATTATTACAGCGGCAATCTTCCGGCGAAAAACTCTACCAAAGAGACTGCCGGTCCAAATACGAGGGAGGAAAGAAAACCTTGAGCAAAAATAATGATGGCAAAGAAAATCCACATCCCATATTGTTCCAGCATTTGTTGAATATCCGGACGTCTCTCTAGAAAGAGATATAAAATCTTAGAACCATCCAGTGGCGGGATAGGAATGAGATTAAATAGCATCAGAATAGCATTCACGAGTGCAACGGTTGAGAATAAATACGGCAGAGCAGTTCCATCTGGCGAAAACCGAGTAAGAAGACCGAAGAGAATGACGAGAATTAGATTCGTTGCGGGCCCAGCTAATGCAACCAGAACTGGTCCCCATCGGCCATTACGAAGATTGAAATAATTTACCGGTACTGGTTTTGCCCACCCAAATACAAATCCGGTTCCAGATACAATAAGGAGAAGCGGAATAATGATCGTCCCCCACATATCGACGTGAGCAATAGGATTCAATGTAAGACGTCCAGCATATTTAGCCGTTGGATCTCCGAGATACAGAGCAGCCCAACCATGTGCTACTTCATGCAAAATAATGGCAATTGCCAAGCCAAGTATCATCGCACCAACCTGTAACCCCGGGTTAACCGCTAGCATCTGGAATAGCATAGATCATAGTGTATCAAGCAGTGCGTGATCACGAAAGACAAATTAGCGCTTGCGTTTAACGGCTTGCTCTAGTACCTTGTTTCTTATCTTAATTATGGCTCGAATTTGTGAAATTTGCGGTAAAGGACCAAGCGTTGGAAATCAGCGCAAGCTTTTGCGCGGTCATTATAACGTCACAGCCAAACGTCGTTTCCGACCTAATCTTCAGAAGACCAAATACCAGGGTCGCCGTATATTAGCCTGCGTTTCTTGTATCAAGACAAATTCCCGTAAAGCTACTCTCACCAAAGTTAGCGCCTAAACAACACCAAAAATAAAAAGGGAACGCGTAGTCGTTCCTCAGTCATTCTCTGTTTTCTTGGTTTTGCCGGCGTCTCCGTAGATAATCCGGTAGAACAAACATACAGATACAACCGACGATCATTACAATGGCATGAGATCAATATGCCCCAGCGATATGGGCCCTACCAAAGTACCGGGGCCGGCAACCAAAACAATCAATAGTCCAAACAAACCAAAAAGTGTTTCTGCCCGTGTTTCTCTCGTCTATATCATGTTAGTCTCCAAATGACAGTGCAGAAGAAACTACTATCTGTCGGGGCGACAGGAGTCGAACCTGCGGCCTCATCGTCCCGAACGATGCGCGCTACCACTGCGCTACGCCCCGTCGTGTTGCGAATATACTCTTTACCTCGTAGGATTTCCAGCAACGGGCTGTAGTATAGTGGTAGTACGCAAGGCTGGGGGTCTTGTAGTTCGGGTCCGATTCCCGACAGCCCGACTAGCATGGCACATATACATAATCTTATTGATTTCACCGTTGCCATCTTCATTGTTCACAAAAATAAAGTACTTCTCGTAGATCACAAGAAGCTTAAAAGCTGGTTGCCTATCGGCGGGCACATTGAACTACATGAGAACCCAGAAGAAGCTCTCATACGAGAAATAAAAGAAGAGTGTGGTCTTGAGGTTGAATTGATAGGAGGAAATAAGCCGGACATTCAAGATAATGAAGCAACGCCCTTACTTGCTCCCCTCTATATGGATATTCATAGTGCTAATCCCCCCCACCAACACATCGGCCTTATATATTTCGGGAAGAGTGCTACCAATAATGTTTCTTTGGCCGCAGCAGAACATCACAATTTTCGCTGGTTCACACGTGAAGACATTAAAAACAGTGAATATAAGATTCTTCGGCTCGTTCGCTTCTATGCAAAAGAAGCACTCCAGAAGCTTAGTGACTAAAAACAGCGCCTCTCGGCGCCGTTTTTAAAATCGAAAATATTTTACGCTCCCCAACTTGGATCGTGTAGAACTTTATCCATTACAGTTTGGTAATCGTAGAGTTCCTTGTCAGAAAACCACAGCGCTATTTCTCGTTTGGCTTCATCTGGTTCACTTGATGCATGCATCAAATTCCTCACTGCACGACTCTCAATATCTGCCTGCGCAAAATCATCAATAGTGTAATCACCACGAATAGTTCCAATATCAGCTGTCAGAGGATTCGTGCCACCGATAATGTTCCGAACGCTCTTAATAGCAGTATTTCCTTCTAGGACAAAAGCTAGGACTGGACCCGTTGAAAGATAGCGGATATTTGTTTCTCGAATACGAAGGCCAATGTCTAACGCACTTTCATTCATTTCTTTTCCGTGTTCCTTGGCGTTCTTCAGGGCCTTTTCTCCAACTTCAGTGTTGTACTTCTCATCGCCGGTATAGTGGTTGCCAACCAGTTTCTTGTCTGGCCACACCATCTTCATTCCAACGAACTTAAGACCCGTTTGTTCAAAGCGGTCAAGAATCTCGCCAATAAGACCACGCTG
Source organism: Candidatus Anderseniibacteriota bacterium (assembly GCA_016197005.1). Classification (GTDB taxonomy): domain Bacteria; phylum Patescibacteriota; class Andersenbacteria; order UBA10190; family UBA10190; genus JACPWO01. The sequence goes on along the minus strand of JACPWO010000002.1, from coordinate 215,383 downwards.
GATCCCATCTGGCTTTATAATGACTAATGTTCGTTCGATTGCCATATATTGCATTATTGATACCTAATAGCGCATTATTTTGCAACAGCTGAAAGCCATTGTCCATTCTTGAACAGAAAACGTACAGATCCATCTTCATCGGTTCGCCATAGCCGTAGCCCTTCAAGTCGTTGCAATACGGCGGGATGCGGGTGCCCATACGTATTATCTGCCCCTACCGAAATAACTGCTGCTGCCGGCGAAGCAGCTCGGATAAGCGGTGTATGAGTCGAAGAATTACTACCATGGTGGCCGGCTTTTAAAATGTCTACATTAAGTTGAAGTGGAAGAGTGTGCACAAGAAGTTGCTCTGCTTGAAGCTCTGCATCACCAGTTAAGAGAAAGGATAGTCCGTTGTAATCTAGACGAGTTGAGACCGAAGCGTTATTAATGTTACCGCGAGTAGCCGCGCGGGCGGCATCAGTATCAAAGGGTCCTAAGATACTAAGCTTCATATTCCCTACACTAAGAGTTTGTCCTGACCATGCAAAGCGATACGGAATATTTTTTTCGTGCAGAAGATTTAACCACGCTTCTTGCAACGCATCTTCTTTAGCGGCTTGTGGCAGAAGAACTAACTTCACGTCATATCGTTGTAAAATATGGAGCAAGCCTTCCAAATGATCTTGATCCGGGTGTGTTGAGATAATCACCTCGATACTTCTATCAAAGTAAGGCACTTCTTCAGCCAAACGCTCAAGGACAATGTCTCCTTTGCCGCCATCGATAAGGATTTGCTGCATTCCATCTTGTAATAAAATAGAATCGCCTTGGCCGACATCAAGAAATACAACTTTGCTTGTTGGCTCGCCGGCCAGAGCAGCCACGGCGAACGAAATCGCCAGAATGCCGGTACTTGTTAATTGACCCAGATCTCGCGCCATGAACGTTTTTGAAGAGACAAAGTATATATTGCACCTAGTACGACAACGCCATACCACCCCACTGCTAGCCAGAAAGGTGTTGCAAACGCAAAACTTGCTCCAGGTATGTTGCTCATAAACAACGCCACCGAAAAAATATATTTCCATAGTAAGTGTACAAAGAAACCACCGACGAGTCCGAGCGCTGGCACCACAAAACTAATTAGAATAGATAAGAGTGCCAGGATGAGAAGTGGTGCAACCGTGGGAACTATTAAAACATTTGCCGGCAGACTAATGAGAGAGATTTGCCCAAAGTGGTACGACACAATCGGCCACGTGCCAATGGTCGCACCCAGAGATATGAGAAATGCATTAAGAAGTGGTGACTGTGGACGTCCTACTAAAAACAGAACTAGACCCATGCCGGCAATCGCACTGAAAGACAATTGGAAGCCAATGTCTTGTAGTACATGGGGATTACTCGAAATCATCGCAGTAGCGGCCAGCAAAAATATGGTAGACAAGCTTACCAACACTCGAAGTCGAAGGGCTAATAGAATACATGTACAAAAGAGCGCTGCTCGTACTGCGGCTGGCGGCGCACCAATTAAAAGAATGTACATCCATAGAAGCGCAATCGTTATGCTCGACCGTACCCACGGGCCAAGTGGAAGAGATTCAAGTACAAAAGCGAGCACAATGACAAGAATAGAAACATGCAAGCCAGAGATTGAAAGAATATGCGTTGTTCCAGTTCGTTCAAAAGCTGTCTGCGCCTCTTCGCTAACCGTTCCCCGATCCCCTAAAAGCATTGCCTTCATAACTCCTGCTTCGGGCTGTCCAAATACAGTTTCCACTTGTTTACGAAAAGATTGGCGGATACGCTCTCCTATAAATAGCTGGCCACCCGTTACCTCTATATCAGCCAAACGAACCGTCCCATCGATTGCTTGTCGATCAAGGTAGTCACGATACCCTACGTATTCTTCAGGAAGATCGGATATGGGCTGGACTTCACCAGCAACAGAGATACGTTGACCAGCCGCATACTCTGGCAATCGTAGGGTGGTCACTAAAGTAGAACACCCGCTATCACCAGCGACAACATATTGTGCACGATCAGACTCGAGCGAATACACACGCGTAATCACGCCACTAAACTCATCTGCCAGTCGACAAGTAGTAAGCGATTCTTGGTGAATGACTCCCCACAGATACCCAAGAAAAAATATCGCACTAACCGCAACAAGAACTTGGATTTTCATAGCAGTATGCCAACGGTTATTCCAAGTAACCATGCGACTATCAACTGCATCAACACAGCACGCATCGCCTTCATAATAGCAAAAACCGCCTCGCGGCGGTTCTAAGATTTAGATCTTACTCTTCCGGTAGCTGTTGCTTTCGCTCGCGCATTTTACGGCGAATAAAGGTAGGTACCTCTAGGTCTTCTTCACCCTCGCCCATGGAGTCGCGACGGGTGGTTGGTGTATTTACGCGATATACAGGGTTTTGCGGTACAGCTGGAGTAGGTTGGGGCATTTGGGAAGAGCCAGGAAATACTGGAGCTGCTCCTGGATATGGAGTGGCACCAGCATAACGTTGCTTTTGCTTAGAAGGCAGCGCCGGTTTATCAAAGCCCGTCGCCACAACTGTTACTTTTATTTCTCCTTCTTCAACTTGTGCTCCATCCATAACGGCTCCGAAGATGACTTTTGCGTTGGGATCAGCATGCTCAGTAATAGCGCGAGCTACTTCTTCCACTTCATGCATCCGTAGATCAGGGCCAGCGGTAATATTGAACACAATTCCTTTCGCCCCATCGATAGTCACATCAAGCATAGGGCTTTCAATAGCTGCTCGGGCCGCTTCTGTTGCTCGATTCTCCCCAGATGCCCGGCCAATACCCATGAGAGCAGATCCAGCATTTTGCACGATGGCTTTAATATCAGCAAAGTCGACGTTTACCATACCGTGGTGGGTGATGAGATCAGAAATACCTTGGACACCTTGGCGCAGCACGTCATCAACTACTCGGAAAGCATCAACTAAGCTTGTTTTTTTATCAATAATTTGGAGCAAACGGTCATTCGGAATAACGACAGAAGCGTCTACCCGATCTTGAAGTTCGCTTAAGGCTTCTTCAGCAATGGTGGCACGCTGACGACCTTCAAAAGAAAATGGTCGAGTCACGACAGCTACAGTTAAAGCACCTAGTTCTTTGGCAATTTCAGACACAACTGGCAGAGCGCCACTGGCAGTACCACCACCAAATCCACCGGCGACGAAAACCATATCTGAACCCTTCAAAAGTTCATGTATCTCTTCACGACTCTCTTCTGCTGCTTGCTGACCAACAGCTGGGTTCATGCCAGCGCCGAGGCCACGAGTTACGTTTTGACCAATATGCATCTTTGTTCCCGCTCCGGAATAGTGAAGAGCTTGAGCATCAGTGTTCACAGCAATAAAGTCGACCCCTTGAATATTCGCTTCAATCATCCGGTTTAAAGCAGCATTTCCGCTACCACCAACACCAACGACTTTTATGTTCGCTACGTTTTCAATCGTGGGTTTCTTGAGTGGCATATACTTCCTTAGAAGGATACGAGGGTGGAAGCTTACCTGTCAATAACAATACGTGTTCAAACTGAACACGTAATATGTACAAATTTGAATGTTTTTACGGAAGAAAGGTTCTAAACCAATCGCGAACTTGTGTAACTGTCTTGCCAATATTAGGAATACGCATTGAAGTGCGCCCTGGGGTGCGAGATTCCTGCTCAATCGCCCACGCAATGAGGCCAAGCGCAACGGCAAATGCTGGATCCCCGGCCTGGTCAATAACTCCACCAATATTTTGTGGTCGACCAATTCTCGCCGGCAGCCTCAGACGTTTCTTTGCCACTTCAACCAATCCTGGCAAATGAGCACCTCCACCAGTAATAACTGCGCCGGCAGGGAGAAGTCCGGAACGTCCGACTGCTTTTAGCTCCTTATCAACAAAAGAAAATATTTCTTCAAGACGAGCACCAATAATTTCTGCTACTTCCTTACGTGAAACTTTATGACTTTCTCCGCCGTCTTTGGCGCCATCATCAATAACAATAGAATCATTTCCTTTTATAGTACCTGGCAACGCGGTTCCGTATTGAATCTTTATTTCCTCCGCCACCTCGATTGAGGTACGCAGACCAATAGCGATATCATTCGTAATGTGAGCACTACCAACCGGCAACACAGCGGTATGCAAAAGAGATTTATCTTCAAAAATAGCGAGGCTCGTAGTACCAGCGCCCATATCTATAAGCACCACCCCAAGCTCCTTTTGCCGCTTTTCTAAAACAGCTTGCGCAGCCGCTAGTGGTGCGAACACGAAATCCTCAATGTGAACACCAGACTGATTCACAACCTTTGCTAAGTTTTTAATAAATGGAGCTGACCCTTCAATAACATGAGTTTCTACTTCGAGGCGGACCCCTGTCATCCCGATCGGATCCTGAATATGCTCCTGCCCATCAACAATAAAGTTCTGTGGAAGAACGTGGAGAATCTCACGGTTAGCCGGAAGTGAAATTGCTTGCGCCGCATTAATGACTCGATCGATATCTTCAGAAGCTATTTCGCCATCAGCTCGCCCTACGGCAATAACTCCCCGAGAATTTTGAGAATGTAAATGGGGGCCATTAATACTGACGTACGCTTGCTCAACCGGGAACCCGGCCACTCGTTCAGCTGCATCCAGAGCGCTACTAACTGCTTTTGTCGCCTCTTCAATGTCGGTAATTACCCCACGCTGCATCCCTGCCATCGGTGCGATACCACTGCCACTTACTACGATTTGCCCACTTTCTGGGTCTTTCTGGGCCACAATAACTCGGACTTTCGATGTTCCTGCATCAATCCCCGCAATTTTTTGTATCCGAGACATGTGGCTAGTATACCAGGAGTCGAGCAATTGCCGGTATAAAAATCAAGGCAGCCACAATTGCCGTCGCCAGACTGGCAATCAAGACCGCGCCGGCAGCAGCATCCTTAGAAAAACGGACAGCTTCACGATATTCGGGCCATACCAGATCTTCTATTTTCTCCAGTGCAGTATTAAAAAACTCCAAACTTATAATAACTCCGCCTGCCAGCACTAACATTGCTATTTCCAGCACCGATATCCGTAAGACAAGCGCCAAGCCAATACCTATAACAAAAAGCCATAGTTGGCGTCGAACGTTCGATTCCTGTGCATAGACCTGCGAAATACCGGACTGAGCAAATTTGAAAGCCTCCAAAAACGATCGGCTCCTATGCCATGTTTTTTGCATTCCTCTATTGTAGCTCTCTTAGGCCGAGAGAGAAATTGCGGAAAACCCTGATTTAGAAAGAATAGTAGTTTCCAGGTCTTCTGTATTCTCCGCTTCCTCTTCTGACCGCTCATGATCCATGCCAGTAGCGTGAAGAAATGCATGCACGAGGAGCAATGCCACATAGTCTCTCAAAGCTACTTCCTGTTCTCGTGATTCTTCTTCGGCTACAGAAAGACAAAGGGCAATGTCGTGTTGTTCATCATATGTAAATGTCAGAATATTGGTTGCGTGATTCTTCTTGCGATATTTGGTATTAAGCTTTTTAATCTCTTCCTCGCTCACACAACGTACCGCTACCTCATCATCTGGATATTCACACGCTTTCCTTACTTCTTGCCACAAGCGTTCTACCTCACTTGGAGTTAGTACAAACTCTTCCTCAGATTGAAGCACCGTAGGCATAGAGCCAGCGTAAGGATAAATACCAAAAGAGCAAAGTACCTTTTGCTACTAGGCTCTCAAGACGATTATTACAACCGATCTCCAGGAGATGGGATCAGCGGATTGAATCCATTCTCAATTTCTTCTCCATCCGCATACCCGTCACCATCAGTATCTGGATTGAAAGGATCCGAACCAAATTCTCGCTCATCAGGATCAGCAAACCCGTCGTTATCCGAGTCGAGTTTACCACTCGTCAATGGATCATAGCCGGCTCGTACCTCTTCCCCATCAACGTAACCATCACCATCACTATCTGCTTCAGCTGAGTTGGTTTTGTAAAACTCTTCTTCGGCATTTGTTAGCCCATCACCATCAGGATCAGCTATTTGATCCTCAGCACTAGCAGAAGTTGGCAATGGCGTTGCAGTAGCAGTAGCAGTGGTTGGAAGAGGAGTAGCCGTCGGTCGAATAGTTGGCTCAGGCGTAGGTTCTGGAGCAAATAAAAGACGAGCTCCCACAAAACCAGCTACGGCCAGAAGCGTCAAAACGACAAAACTGCCAAAAAGGAGAATACCCCAGCGACGACGACGTACCGGAGTCACCGGTTGTTGAAAAGACGGAGGAGCAATTGGTGGCACATTCATAACCGGCGAAGGTGGTGACGCAGGAGTAGCAGATTGAGGAGGAGCAGAATATACAGCTGGCTTTGGAGTCGGCGTACCTGCTCCAGCGCCTGGAGGCAAAAATGGATCCGGTGCATCAAAGCCAGTGCCCGGACGTATTCCTCCTGGCGTACTGCTCGCTGGACTAGCAGAGTCAGTACCAGGTATCGGAAGATTTGGCGGAGGTGCCATACACGAGCAGTGTAGCAGAAAATATCCCTAGCCAAAACAAGCCGCTCGTGCGAGCGACTTGTTTTCCTATTACTCAGTTATGTTTATCGGCGCGAACGTCGAAAACCTGGAGTCGTATATTCTTCTAATAAGCCGAGCTTAATGAGTTTTTCTCGTTCTGCAAGTAGCTCTGATTTTCTTTTAGCTTCTTCTCTAGCCTTGAGCTTACTTTTCTTACGTTGGTAGTAGCGGACTTTCTTAGCCTGCAGTAAAACTCCGCTAGCCTGAACCTTCCGGCTGAAGCGGCGGATAAGACTTTCGGTGGATTCATTGTCGCGCTTACGAACTTCTACCATATAAAAACACCTCCCAGATAAAACTTACACATAATAGCTTGCCACGGCTTAACGTGGTCGTCAAGATCTTTTTACATTACCTTACGGGGCAACCAATCCTCTTTTTTGAAGCTCTTTTCCTACTGGACCGCCTGGATCAAGACCAAATAAGCTAAACACAACTGTGGCCACTACTAGATAAGCTGTCAAAATAATAATAAGACCAAAAATAGCACGACGAATGGTATTTTTTGCTGCCTCGAGATCTGACTCAGGTTGTTCACTCCAGTAAAAGATAAGAATGCGGAATCCCGCCCATACGATCATGAGTACTGCTACTATAGCTGCTAACCCAAGGAGATAGTCGTAAATATTTACCAGTAGTTGAAAAAGATCATTCACACCGCAACTATTACCTTTACCAGGAACCGGATCACAGGGTGGGATGATTGCTGCATACGCAAAAAAAGGAGTTACCAGGAGCCAGGAGCTCGTAACGATAAATGTAAGAATTTTTTTCATCACTCCTTAGCTGCGAAGTGGTCCCAGCGGTTCTCCGCCAATCACGTGAAAGTGGAGGTGTTCAATTTCTTGACCGGCATCTTTTCCTACATTCGTAATAACCCGGTATCCACTTTCACTTACTCCTAGATCTCGGGCCACATCGGCTGCTTCATGTAGAATCTTTCCCACCAACGCATGTTCATCACCGGTTAGTACATCGAGCGACGTTATGTGAACTTTCGGTATCCCAACAGCGTGAACGGGGGCCTTGGGGTTAATGTCCCGGAAAAATAAAGTGTCACCACCATCAAAAACTACGTCAGCTGGGGTGGTACCAGCGACAATTGAACAAAAAATACAGTCGTTATTACTCTCAGTCATGAGAGAAGTATACACCCTATTCTAAGTGGAGTCTTTTTTGTAATTCTTCGACTAAGTTGGCCTGATCGACTACTTCTTGCATGCCACTTTCCATATTTCGGAGAATGATCGTGCCATCAAGTACTTCCTTTTGACCAATAATAGCAGCCCAACCAACACCAAGACGATCAGCTGCTTTAAGTTGTGGCTGCATTCCGTCACGGTCAACCCCTTCAGCAAATGGAATACCAGCTTCATTTAACTTCCTCATAAGCTTAAGTGCCACAACCTTAGCTCTATCTCCAAGTTGGGCAACATACAAAAGTGGCTGATCAGTTAAGGTCAGATCTATTCCCTCTTTCTTAATTCGATCCACCACTCGCTCAATACCAATGCCAGCTCCAACTGCAGCTGTATCTCGTCCTCCCAATTGTCGTACTAACCCGTCATATCTTCCACCTGAGGTGAAAGAAACACCCTGCTCACCAGCAGTACGAGAGACAAATTCAAAAACAGTATGCGTGTAATAATCCAGTCCTCGTACCAATCGTGGATTTACTTCAAATGGTACTTCAAGCTCTCCTAACATATTGGTGACATACTCAAAGTGTTTCTTTGAAGTTTCACTTAAGTGGTCAATGAGCCGAGGAGCAGTGTTCGCCACCCGGATAGCCTTTTCATCCTTTGAATCCAGTACTCGGAGTGGATTGCGCTTCAGACGCTCTTTATCTTCACGAGAAAGTTTACGAATATTTCGGCGGTAATGATCTTTGAGTAATTTAATATATTCCTTTCGCTCAGCTGGGAGTCCTAAGCTATTGACTTGTACTACATAATCTTCAAGACCCAAGCGTTTAAAGAGGAGGTGGAGAACATACATAACTTCAACGTCAGTTACCGGAGCGGCTGAACCAAGTACTTCCAAACTGAGTTGGTGATGCTGACGAAAACGTCCAGCCTGGGGACGCTCGTAGCGAAAAAAAGGACCAACGGTAAATAATTTGACCGGTCGTGGCCACGAACGCATACCATGTTCGAGATATGCGCGGGCAATACCAGCAGTGGCTTCTGGCCGCAAGACGTAATGAGTACCACGACTGCGAGATTTCAATTCAAACATTTCTTTCTGGACTATGTCTGTCTCTTGTCCTACCCCACGTTCATACAACTTTTTCTCTTCAAAAATAGGAGTTTGGATTTCCTGGAAGTACCAACCTCGTAAAATTAACCGAGCGCTTTCAGTAATATATTCCCAGTATTTATGATCGTGAGGAAGAATGTCTTGTGTGCCTCGAGGACTGGAAATCTGATCTTTTTTATTCGCTTTATCAAAAGCAGCATCCAACTCCTCTTGGATTTGTTCTTCTGTAAGCTTCGGTTTTTTCGTTATTTTCGGCATCGATAGGCAGATTACAGTGTTTGCTGCCTATGCGCAAATACTTTGCTCTACTCAGAAATACTTACGAAGCCAGGAGGATCAATTCGGAAAAGGGAAAGGCGGTCAAAGGGAAAGGCCCGAATCCATGTTCGACCAATAATATCTTCTTCAGGTAATACTCCCCACGCACGAGAATCTGAGCTGGCCGGACGGTTATCTCCTAATACAAAAAATTCATCTTTCTGAAGGGTCATTTCCACGTGTCCACCTGTTCGTAGTCCCTCAGGTAAGTAGCCACTTTCATCAATAGCAGCTCCTTGCTGAAGCTGGTTATTTACAATAACGACTCGCCCATCTTCAATTCGCACAGTTTCGCCGGGCAGCCCCACGATTCGTTTAATGAAAAACTGGGAAGGCTCCTGTGGATAACGAAAAACAATGACTTCGCCACGTCGTGGCTCTCGGAAACGGTAAGAAAGCTGATCAATTAAGAGATACTCTCCATCATGGAACGTGGGATCCATTGAAGCTCCTCGAACGAAAAATGGCTGCACTAGAAAATAGCGGATTGGGATGATAATAACGAGTGCCACCAAGAAGGCCTTGATAAGTTCCCAAAAAAACTTCACAATCCCGGAAATCATAGATGTAGTATAGGGATGTAATACACCTATCGCAAACATCAATGTCCTTGATATACTCAAAAGCAGCTTACTAAAAATATGACCGCATCAACTTACCCAGGGCCAGGACTTCCCCCACGGGCGCAACGAGGGGTTTTACGTGATGTCCGTCGGCGCTATCGCTTAAGTGATACAGTCCAGACTGAGAAGACCGCTCCTACTCGTACGATTGCTCCACCCGCACCTCGCCGACGAAGTACGTCACCACGCCGTCGTCGTAGCTATGGCTCATGGTTACGGCGGATTGTACTCCTCCTTTTCGTCCTCGGTATTATTGGTGGCGGTGCATTTGGATATCGCATCTTAGCTGCCAGCAACAAAATTACAGTGACCGATCGCTCTCTCTTCGGACAAATTAAAGATCTCCTGTTTTCTTCCGGCGAATTTCTTGCAGGCGAGGAAGAAGGACGCATTAACGTTATGCTACTGGCTGTCGGTGGCGAAGGTCACAGTGGAGAAAATTTAGCTGACACAATTATGGTGGTCAGTATCCATCCAAAAAATGGAGATGTTTCTCTTCTTTCCATTCCCCGTGATTTGTATGTACAAGTCCCAGGGGAAGATTATTTTTCTAAAATAAATTCTGTCCATGCAATTGGAGAAGCCCAAGGCGAACACAAAGGACCGCAACTACTGCGAGAAAAGGTAGAAGAAATAACCGGGCAGCCGATACACTACTACGCTCGAGTTGATTTCACTGCCTTTAAGTCCATTGTCGATGCAGTCGGAGGCGTAAATATTACAATTGAAAATAGCTTTACAGATTACTGGCACAAAATTTCTTTCCCGGCCGGTACAGAAACCATGAACGGTGAGCGAGCACTAGCATATGCTCGCGCTCGCTACATTGAGGGACCAGAAGGTGGAGACTTTAAGCGCGCAGCACGGCAACAACAACTCCTGCTAGCTCTTCGCGAGAAAGTATTCTCGGTAAACACCGCCTTTGATTTTGGCGCTGTCAACCAAATACTTGAATCACTAGCAAATAATATTCGGACTGATATGCAGCTGTGGGAAATGAAGCGATTCTTTGAACTCGCTCGCCTCATAGATAGAACCAAGGTACATTCTGTTGTTCTCACTACCGGACATAACGGAGTGTTGGTTGGAACAACCGAAGTTTTGGGCGGACAGCCCGCCTCCGTTTTACGAACTCGCACTGGCGACTACTCAGAGATTCAATCAATCGCAGCAAACATTTTCTCTGAAGACGTTAGCAAATCTATCGAACCAACCCAAGCTCCTACCACCCCTACTCCCGCCCCGGCTGAAAAGGAAGAGGAACAAGCCAAACCATCAGTTGAAATTCGTAACGGTACAAATGTTGCCGGTCTAGCCGCTCGCACCCGCGATCAACTCACGTCCGAAGGATATGAGGTTACGGGAATTGGAAACGCCGCCACACGTGATAAAAAAGAGACGGTAGTTTATCAAATTGCGAACACCGCGGCTGATGGAGTGCAAGCGATAGCGGAACTGCTAGAGGCTTCATCAACGACAGATGTGCCAGAAGACGAAGCGGAATCTGAAGCCGACGTTCTTATTATTCTGGGAGCGGACGCGGAGTAAGAATAATTTGAATTTTTTGGACAGCTTCTGGAATAACTTTTTCCGCAAGGAGTGTTTCTTCTTCAGAATTAAATTTAGATAGAACATATCTATCGGCAGGAATTTCTGCCGGCGGGCGACTTACTCCTACCATGAGACGACGGATTTCTTGCGTGCCAAGCATTTCGTGAATTGATCGCACGCCATTGTGGCCCTTAGCACTTCCTATTTCTTTTATTCGTACTTCTCCAAATGATGTTTCTAAATCATCGTGCACAAGTAAAAGCTCTTCCATTTTCACTTGATGTTTTTTCATTGCCGCCGCTACTACCTTTCCGGAATTATTCATAAAGTCTGCCGGAAGGAGATACAGTGTGCGCATAGATGCGCCCGGACCCTTCGCCCAAGCTTCTACTACCCGAACTCCGATATTGTGTCGGGTTCGTTCAAATTTCGCGCCTGGATTTCCCAGTCCAACAACAAGCTTAATCATAGAATCATCCTACCAAAAAACTCCGCACTGCGGAGTTTAGTTTCGTCTACATTACCCCCCTTTCGAACGACACCCACCTGAGGTATAGGAGGGGCTAACCTCAATCTAGGTGCGTCGAAAGCGGGATGATATAGGCGAAGGAACATTTAACTGTACCGCCGGTATATTTGGGTGTCAATAAAAGAAAGAAGCCCGGGACTTCTCGAAAGAAGAACCGGGCCCTGACAAGTTTGCGCTAAAAGGAATCCATGTTCAGAGGTGGACGCCCTTCTGCAAACTTGACAGTAACTCAAGTGTACGAAGACCCATCCACCACGACCCATGATTCGCACTAATGGCGATTGGTATCAGGTGGGATCGGGGGATGGGTCCGGACGGAGGCAATATCGACAAGGCCTGTCAACATTGCACGACCTTCCATTTATATTCTCGGTTGCAAAGAACCGTTTCGTTTCATAGCCGGGCTTGAAACTTAGTATCTGAATTGAAGCTCAGAAACCAAGTGCCGGCCGTACTAACGCCAGACTCAACCTTTTCCTATGCATGTCGAGAGCCTTTCTGGCGCTACTCTCTTGGTCGCTCCATCCTCGTTAGTCCATTGGGTAACCACCCATAGAACACCTCCTTCGAGGTAAGAGGATGCGGTGACCATCCATGACACTGCTAAGGCAACGCACCTCAGCTGCTTCTATTATGAAAAGAGAAAGATAAAAGTCAACCTTTTACCTTCTTTCTATAGTCTTTTTCTGTAAACGCAGTAATCCACGCTAACTCAAAGAGTCGCACCATCATATCTGTCATCTGCTCACTTTCTATGACAACCCCCATTAGGTCACCCGTAAACGACCCTATCGCGATCCTATCTTCATAAATAGTCATTCCGCTCGTACTCGGAAAATCTTCAGGCTTAACGAAGCGTTTTTCTGTTTGTTGCTGATATAGCTCTGCAAACACTCTATCCCGAACAGTAGGTGACTTCGTAGTAAAAATGGTTTTTGCCTTTATTCCTTTTGCCGATCGTTGTTTGTAATACACGGTTTCATTTTCTGGAAATACTGCATTCAAGTAATCAATGGGCGTAAAATTATAAACTGTATGCCCCGGTTGCGTGTGCATAACAATTTCTTGTCGTATTGCATGCAATCCCTCCTTACCTTCGAAATAACGAACTGATGGCTTACCCCCTCCAGTTTTCATAAGTATCTGGAGTTCTGGCAACAGATGATTTAGCCCTTCCTTCTTTTCTTTTATACTTTCTTCTTGCTTCTCAAGAAGTCGAGTAAGCTGTCGTGGTGGCTCTGCTGAAAAAAGTGTTTTCTTTCCTTGCTTGAACTTTGTCACTAATCCCATTTGCATCAAAGATTCTAGTTCTACATACGTAGTAGCTCGCACTACATGAGCTTTCCTGCTAATTTGCTGGGCGGTAGCTGAACCTAGCTCTAAGCAACCCAAATACACAGCCGCTTCTTTGTCCTTCAAACCTAACTTCTTAAGTTCCTTTGTAAATTCCATACTTTATACTGTGGAAAGATGTATTATGTACCTCCACCATAAGTGATAATGCAAATATGTCAATTCTAACTGGACGGAAAATTCCATCAGAGATATATGCCGAAATACGGCCTATTTTAGCTGAATTAGGCCCTGACCTTGCCGGAGCCGTCTATTCCGAGAAAGACACACTTAAGTTGAGTGAATCTATGAGTCATATCATGGCTGCTGTGAGCTTTTGGCCTGAGCCACGACGGTTTTTTTCTATTACTTTGGGTGGCATCGCGGATGCCAGAGATACAGCTCTCACCAGTCACTCACTTTCCACAGCACTCTCAGTTCCACTTTCTTGGCATACGCTCAGCGGTAACCTTTCCGAGCAGGAAATAGAAGCGGATGTCATAACGGATTTAAGTGCGGCTTACCATACTCTCTTCTCAAAAAAGGTTCCCGCCGGATTTGTTATTCCAGCTTCACTACTTGATTCTTCCTTACCGGATCCAAGACAGTATCACGAAAGTATTATTCGTCTTCACATTGGTACGCGTCTGCCTTTATCCGATCTTATTCATCGCTTAGTTACAGCTGGCTACAACCGAAATGCGGCAACTAATGAGCCCGGAACGATTGTCGTGCGCGGAGAAAGTGTAACAGTATGGCATCCAATACTACCGGGGAAAATTCATATTACGTTTGGTGGAGATAAAATTGAGAGCATCACACTCCAGCAAGGACAGCGCTCAAAGGCATTGCGACACACTGAACTGCTACCAATGAAATTTCCTCAGAAAACTGTTCACTGGCAAGAAGTATTAAGCACTGGTATTGTCATTTGCCCTCCAGAAGTAACTGCTCGCGGATTAAAAACGATTATTGGAAACTCTTCGCAAGCTACTTTTACCTTTCCATCAGGTCTCGCTGAAACTTTAACTCAACTCTTTTCTCAACTTCAGCCGGTAAAAACTGCGGCCGGATCGCCAATTAGTTACGAACGAGCGATGGAACTTATTGCTCAGCTCATAATTGGCCGACCAGCTGTTCACACCGATCACGGCATTGGCGTGTTTGAAGGTCTGCAAAGCCGAAACATTGAAGGTATCCCGCGAGATTACTTGGTACTGAGATATGCACAGGGAGATGCCCTTTCTGTTCCAGTAGAGTATGCCCACAAGGTCACGGCATATGTTGGACAATCTCAACCAACTATTCATCGTCTACACGGCACCGCTTGGAAACGTACGAAACAAAAAGCTCAGCATGATGCGATTGCGCTTGCGAAGGAACTCCTAGCTATTGCTGGAAAACGCTCGGCAATGACACGAGCGCCATACATTCTAGAAGAAAAGATAGAAAAAGAATTAAATGAGTCATTTCCTCATAGACTTACTGATGATCAAGTACGTACCTGGCAAGAAGTAAGAGAGGATATGCAAAAAGATATTCCAATGGATCGGCTCGTCGTGGGGGATGTTGGTTTTGGTAAAACAGAAATTGCGCTCCGCGCCGCCAGACACGCTGCCGCACATGGCCGACAAGTATTACTTCTAGCTCCCACTACGTTGCTCGTACAACAACATTACGACGTATTTCGACAGCGATTACCACAGCTCGTAAAAAACATTCATTTGCTGTCTCGTTTTACTTCGCCAGCTGCACAAACCAAAAGTCGAGAGGCAATTTCTGATGGCAGCGCGACGATTGTTATTGGGACACATGCTGCGCTTAGTCCAAAAATATCCTGGCACAATCTTACTCTTCTCATTATTGATGAGGAACAACGCTTCGGTGTAAAGCAGAAAGAGCATCTTAAAAAAATGCGATCGACCGTGGATGTACTTTCACTTTCTGCTACCCCTATCCCCCGCACGCTTTCAATGGCGCTTTCTGGACTGCGCGCTCTTTCTATTATCACCACTGCTCCTTCCGCCCGCAAAGCAGTAAAGACGTCAGTCGGAAAACTAACTAATGAAAAACTACAGCAAGCAATTGAAAAAGAACTACAGCGAAATGGTCAGGTATATATTGTTACTCCAAAGATCCGACAACTAGCTGCGCTGGCTCACGAAGTTGAATCTCTCATTCCAACCGCCCGAATCGCAGTCGGCCATGGACGGCTTCCCGATGAAGACTTAGCTCGTGTTATTCACTCGTTTGATTCTGGAGAAACGAATATTCTCATTAGTTCTAGCATTGTGGAACATGGTCTTGATCTGCCTGGAGCTAATACCATGATCGTGATGCACGCCCCGCACTTTGGGTTATCTGATTTATATCAGCTCCGAGGAAGAATTGGCCGACGGGAGCGCCAAGGCTATGCCCATTTCTTTTATACCCAACAAAATCTCACTTCAATTCAACGTCGTCGCCTAGCCGCTCTGACTGAAGCTAGTAGACTAGGCTCTGGCTGGGAGTTAGCGCGTCGCGACTTAGAAATTAGAGGAGCCGGTAATTTATTGGGGGCACAGCAATCTGGATCAGCGGAAGCTGTCGGAGTACAACTCTATTTAGATATGGTACGCAGTGCTTCTACTACTGAAGAAGTGGCCATAGCTGTCCAGGCCGACGTTGCGCTGCCTTTGCCCGCTCTTCTTCCTGTCACATATGTTAGTGATTCATCAGAGCGAACAAAATGGTATATCCGATTATCTAGAGCAAAGACTGCGGAAGAAGTTACTACGAAAAGCTCTGAGCTTAGTAAGCAATACGGCCCCCTTCCTACAGAGGTACAGAACTTCATCCTTATTTTGCGTCTGTCTCGCATTGCGGGAGCAATCAGTATTACCAAAATTACGACGCAAGCAATTACGCCATCGGATGAAGATCCGTATGTTCGCCTCATTATTGAAGCAACTGATGCTCCTCGTGTTCTCGCGCGCCTTTCTTCGTTGGGCAATTGGCGCGTACGAGGACAAGCCCTTACCTGGGATACGGAAACCATTACCCCTACTCTCGTTCAGAAACTCATTACTGTTCTACAATAGCAACTATGTCTTATGAAGAGATTCTATTGCTCCCTCTTTATAGCGACTTATTCCCTCCGCTCTTGAAGGAAATACAAGACTGTCCAAAGCAGTTATATGTCCGTGGCAACGTAAACCTTTTATCCCATCCCAACCTTCTCGCAGTTGTCGGAAGCAGAAAAGCGCACGTACATTCCAAAGAAGCACTTGATATTCTTCTGCCACCAGTTATTAAAGCTGGAGCAGTGATCGTCTCTGGTCTGGCGTATGGTGTAGATGCGCTAGCTCATCAGACGTGCGTTGAAGCTCATTCTCCTACTATTGCGGTCTTAGGTGGGGGTATTGATGACGCCACTATATACCCCGCTGCTCACCGCACTTTAGCTATCGAAATTTTAGAAGCTGGCGGAGCACTTGTTTCCGAATATCCGGCAGGCACTGGTGTACAAAAATATAGTTTTCCTCGACGTAACCGGATTGTTGCTGGACTGTGTCGAGCAACACTCGTTGTACAGGCTGCTCTTAAATCTGGCTCTCTCATAACCGCCCGACTGGCACTTGAGTACAACCGAGAAGTTTTGGCTATTCCTGGACACGTTACTGACCCATATAGTGCGGGCACCAATTATTTAATTCATGAGGGCGCTACTCCTGTTATTTCTTCTCAAGACTTACTCGATATTTTAAAGCTGGGATAAGAGAAGAAAAAGAATACCAGGAATAGCTTCTCTTTTTGGTTCATTTGCGAAATTTTCCGCCCTCCCGTATGGTACTGCCATGAATCTGGTAATTGTTGAGTCGCCAGCTAAAGCGAAAACAATTCAAAAATATTTGGGCAAAGGCTTTATCGTAAAAAGCAGTTATGGCCACGTGCGCGATTTACCTAAAAGCAAATTGGGTGTCGATGTTGAAAATGATTTTGAACCAAAGTACGTCATTCCAGTAAAGGCACGCCCACATATTAAGGAGCTCCAGGCCGCCGCTAAAAAAGCAGATATTATCTACTTCGCTACTGATGAAGATAGAGAAGGAGAAGCCATTGCCTGGCACTTAGCTGAGATATTGAAAGTAAAGCCATCCAAAGCAAAACGAATTACCTTTGCGGAAATTACGAAATCTGCCATTCAAAAAGCCATAGATAACCCCCGTGAGATAAACCAGCCACTCGTAGATGCCCAGCAGTCTCGCCGCATCCTGGATCGTTTAGTGGGGTACGAACTATCTCCGCTCCTCTGGAAAAAGGTTCGCCGCGGACTTTCGGCAGGACGGGTTCAATCGGTGGCCGTTCGTCTCATTGTCGAACGTGAAGAAGAAATAAAAGCATTTAAGCCCCAGGAATACTGGACGGTCGATGCTCATCTCGCCAAAGAGAACACTGAATTTACTGCATATCTCTACGCGAAAGATGGAAAAGCTTTCAAAAAACTGGAGATTGAAACCAAAGAACAAACAGAGAAGGTTTTAACGGAACTACAAGATGCTTCCTACGTCGTAACTGATGTTGCTAAGAAAGAACGGAAACGAACTCCGCCGCCTCCATTTACTACCAGTACGTTGCAACAAGCGGCATACAACCAGCTTGGTTTTTCGAGCAAACGCACTATGATGCTCGCGCAGCAATTGTATGAAAATGGACACATTACATATATGCGTACTGACTCAGTTAATTTGGCGGCTGAGGCCACGGCCAAAGCAAAGGAAACTATTGAGCAAACATTTGGCAAAGAATATGCACTGCCCTCTCCTCGTTTCTACAAAACAAAATCCAAAGGAGCTCAAGAAGCACATGAAGCTATCCGTCCGACTGACCCCGCTCGTCTTCCCGAAACGTTAGCCAGTGAAGTTGAGCCATCACACATAAAGCTATACCGACTCATTTGGCAGCGCATGGTAGCTTCACAAATGACGGAGGCACGGCTGGAACAAACATCCGCAGATATTTCGGCTGGCACGTACACGTTCCGCGCTATTGGTACGACCGTTGTATTCGATGGATTCGTTAGAGCCTTGGGAGAAAAAGCTGCCTTTAAGGAAACAGTCCTACCGCCTCTCGAAAAAGACGATTCGCTTGCTTTCCGTAAACTTCAGCATGAACAACACTTTACTCAACCCCCGGCTCGGTATTCAGAAGCAACGTTGGTAAAGGCGCTGGAAGAACATGGTATTGGTCGCCCCAGCACCTACGCTCCAATTATTGACACTATTCAGCGGCGTGAATATGTAGTGAAGAATGACGAAAAACGTCTCGCCCCTACAGAAATTGGCACTCTGGTAAACGGTGTTTTAACTGAGCATTTCCCTAATATTGTGGATATTGCCTTTACAGCAGCGATGGAAGAAGACTTAGATGAAGTCGCATCTGGGAATAAACAGTGGCAGCCCCTCATGAAGGAATTCTATGATCCTTTTCATAAACAAATAAAAACGAAGGATAAGGAATTAAAGAAATCAGATATTACCGAAGAAAAAACAGGAGAAAAGTGTCCTGATTGCGGTAATGAACTGGTCATAAAGCTTGGTCGCTTCGGTAAGTTTAAAGCTTGCTCTAATTATCCTGACTGTAAGCACACCGAACCAATTGGTGAAGAAAAAGAATTACAACAAGAGCACACCGGCGAGATGTGCCCAGATTGTGGTAAGCCGCTTGTTGTAAAACGAGGTAGATTCGGACCGTTTCTTGGGTGTTCCGGCTATCCTGATTGCAAACACATTAAGAAAATTGAAAAGGAAATTGGAGTAAATTGTCCAAAGTGCGGCGAAGGGAAAATTATTGAAAAGCGCTCTCGTCGCGGAAAGATTTTCTTTGCCTGCAACCGTTATCCGAAGTGTGAAAACGCCTATTGGAGTAAACCGAATGGAGAAAAGTGTCCGACCTGCGATAGTTTGCTTGTATATGGCGCAAAAAATACCATTCGCTGCTCAAATAAGGAATGTAAATTTACGAAAGAGAACGAACAGGACTAACGTCATAAACGTTCGTTTCAAATTTTCGTAAAGCTAATTTCTTACGCCTCGAGAACGTCGTCGTCTTTCGAAATATCCGGCATTTGTTGACTTCCCAGGAGACGACCGACCAGCTGCTCAAACTCATCCATACTGTAGGCCTTGAGAATAACCTCAAAACGATTCTTGTCTTCGTTAAACTTCACATTTACGTCAGTGCCCCATCGCTCTTCCAGTGCCGGGCCATACTTATTAGCTAATGGATGACGCTTACGATCCTTACTACGCATTGGATCATGGACTTTGAGCTGTCGTTGAATGCGGCGAGCACGAGTTTCCGCCTTGCGAACGGTGAGGCCTTCTTCTACTAAGTGTTTGTAGAATCGGACTTGCTTGCCCTCATCAGGAATCATAAGAATGGCTCGGGCATGCCCTGGAGAAATGATACCTTCGCTCAATCCTTGCTGGATTTCGGCTGGCAACTGCATAACTCGCATTGCATTGGTAATGCTCACGCGTGACTTACCGACTCGGTCACCAATATCTTCATGGCTCATTCCAAATTCTTCGGATAGTTTCTGGTATGCATACGCTAATTCAATTGGATCCAAATCCTGGCGCTGAATGTTTTCAATTAAGGCATATACCATGCGGGATTCGTCTCCCTGCACATCTTTACGAACAACCGCGGGAACTTTTGTCCACTTCAAAGCTTTAGCTGCACGCAGACGTCGCTCGCCGGCAATGAGTTCGTATTTCCCATCTTCCATTCGCCTAACAACCAATGGCTGCAAAATACCATGCTGATTGATGGAGGCTTGAAGCTCCTCTAGTTCTTGTGGATCAAAGTGTCGGCGAGGCTGCAGGGGGTTAATAGTGATATCTCCAATAGCGACATGCTGGACACTATCTTCATGTTGGTCCCACTTGTCGCCCTTTAGGCTAACTGCTTTTTTGCTGACAATTTTTACCTTTTCCTTAGCTTCAATCTTGGCAGCTGCTCGACCAGCAATCTCAAAAAGATCGCTGTCTGTTTCTGGATCAAATTCAAGTGGAGTGACATTCGGTTTTGGTGGCATTTCAATTTCTGGTCCACCTTCAAGTTGACGGAAGTCTTCCATAATGGCTTCTTCCGGTTTGTGCTCTACTGTTTTTTCCGGCGTTACTACTTCTACTGATTCAGCCTCTCCTTCTTCAGTCTCAAACAGATCATTGTCATCACTTTCTTGCGCAACCGGGATGCTTACTGCTTGTGTCTCTTCGACTGTTGTTTCAATGACCTCATCAGCACTTTCAATCTGATTATCCAATTCATCGAGCACCTCGTCCGCATCTTGTACTTTGCGGTGGGGTATAAGTGAAGCGAGTCCTCGTCCTAGTGCCATAACCTCTTAACTATACAGGCTGATGACTTCTTCCGACAAGTATTCGTAGGCCTTCGCTCCCCGCGAGTCAGCGTCATATTCTAAAATAGTCTTTCCGACGCTCGGCGCCTCCGCCAGTTCAGTATTGCGTGGGATAATGCTTTCAAATACGTGACCGGGGAATGTTTTACGCACTTCCCTGACAATCTTACGATTTAAAGCGGTGCGTCGATCGTACATTGTAAGAACGGCCCCGAGCACTTGTAGCTTAGGATTAAGATGAGCGCGAACAAGTTTGATCGTATTGAGAAGTTGATGAAGTCCTTCAAGAGCATAGAACTCACACTGGACTGGAATGAGGAGACGATCAGCTGCAACTAAACCATTAATAGTAAGAAGGCCAAGACTGGGTGGACAATCAATGAGAATGAACTGGTAATGTTCGCCCAAAGCTTTAAGAGCCTTCCGTAAACGATATTCTCTATTTGGTTGGTCCATAAGCTCAATAGCTCCTCCAGCTAAATCCGGTGTTGCGGGCATAATATGCAAGTTCGGAACCCGGGTAGTTAAAATGGCCTGCTCCGGAGAAGCAGTGCCAATAATAACTTCGTACACCGTTGGCTGTTTTTCAGGAACTTTAAGACCAACTCCAGCAGTAGCATTAGCTTGCGGATCTAAATCAACAACCAATGTTTTTTTACCCTGATTTGCTAAAAAGGATCCCAAATTGACGCTGGTGGTAGTTTTCCCCACCCCGCCTTTTTGGTTGACGACCGCCAGCACTTCAGCCATATGTAGTTATACTGTACTGTGTAAAGGCAAGGATAGACAATAAGTACATATACACAGTTTCACAGCAGGCCGGAGTGGCGGAACGGGAGACGCGCACGACTCAAAATCGTGTGATCGCAAGATCATGTGGGTTCGATTCCCACCTTCGGCACAAATGACAACCGCGGCCTTTCAAAGAAAAATTCTCTCTTGGTACCAGAAAAATAAACGAGATCTACCATGGCGAAAAACGAAGGATCCTTACAAAATCCTCGTCTCCGAAATCATGTTGCAGCAAACACAGGTAAGTCGTGTCTTGCCAAAATACAAAGAATTTTTACAGACGTTTCCGACCGTAAGGGATTTAGCAAAAGCGCCAGAAGGAAAATTACTTTCGGTGTGGTCGGGCCTAGGATACTGGAGGCGAGCCAGATTCTTAAAAGAAACCGCTCAAGCTATCGAAAGAAAATATAGTGGGAAGTTTCCGCGCACTTCTGCCGAACTTATCGAACTACCTGGTATTGGTCCATATACCGCTGGCGCAGTCGCCTGTTTTGCGTTTGGCAGCATTGAAACATTTATAGATACGAACATTCGCCGGGTTTATTTACACTTCTTTTTTCCGAATAAGCAGGATGTATCCGACAAAGACATTCTCGTTATTGCCGAGAAAGCCGTTTGGAAGAAAGATCCAAGAGCATGGCACTGGGCGCTCTTTGATTACGGTGCAACTGTTCTAAAAAATACCGCTATCAACAAACGCAGTCGTCATTATGTGAAACAGAGTACCTTCACCGGCTCGTTTCGCTCATTCCGAGCCAAAGCAATAAAAAAATTACTCAATTCCCCAAAACACATGTTGCCGCAAACAGAATTACTGGATTTTTTGGAAGATGAATTGCGGCAATCCGAAAAAGATTGGTCAGCTCAAGAAATTTTACAGGCGTTAACTAACGATAAGTTGATCCAAAAGATCGGCCAACAGTACCGACTATAAAAACCCGTAAAACAAAGAAAGAAAAGCGGCTAGTCCAAACGCTGCCCAAAAAGCTTCGTAAGGTAATAGCGTGGCAAACACCCATGCCAAAGTAAAAGCAACGACTGCTTTCGTTATGGCCAGCACCATTTCCATCGCGACCATGTACGTAATCGTGCTATTACGACGGGATAGTTCATACAGTCGGTAAAAAGTTGGGAGTTGTACACCCACAAACGCTAAGCGAGAAAACGTTTCTGTTAAGAACAATCTAAATATTCCGCCAGATAGAGGGCGCAGTAGGTGCCCTACCATCATAAAAGGGATATGGAGACGGATAAGCGATCGACGAGGATATCGGTCAGCCATCTCGCCAATAAAAAATCCGAACGCTGTCATCATCGCCACAGTAATAGAAGCAACAACTCCCAAAAGTTCTGTGCTGCCTAACACAATAAACATAAAAATTGGCCAGTAGACCAGATCAACAAAGTTCTCTCCCCATCCAATCATACTCAAAACCATCCGCCGATTTTTTCGCTGACCCATTAGCTGCCAAGGCGCAGCGTAAGTAATTTGGCGGGCATGATAATTTTCTTTCGTTCGCAGTAAAGGAAATGCAGACAGAAGTAATAAGACGGCTACTGCTATAAACAAAACAGGAAAACCAAAAATTGCCGCTATAAAACCACCCAGGAGCGGACCCACCACACCAACACCGTTTTTAAGGAGTGACATCCAAGAAAGTTCGGTACCACGGTTGACCTTGTCACCAAACTTTGCGAGATCGGCGTGGAAAGAAGGCCAGTAAAATATTTTGTGCACGGTCAGTAAAATACCGGCTAGATAAATAAAACTGTGATTAGATGGGATGGCTGCCAGTGTCAAAAAATATAAAACGAAAAATGGTAGTGAAAGTGAAATACCACGCTCCACTCCAAAGCGTGAGGCGAACATGCCACCTAGTGGCAGCAGAAAAACATACACGGTGTAATGGAAAGCGTAATAGAGAGCAATGAAAGAAAGTGAAAAACCTTCCTGGTAAAAAAAGACTGGCTCAAAAATAGCAACTAAGGCAAAGGCAGAGGAAGACAATAGCGAGAAGAGATAGAGCTCTTTTAATTCTGGCGTCATTTTAAGGTGAAACAACGTCTCACCCCAGCGAGCCAAAGTTGAATACCCGAATACCGACATGCATTATAGTATAGCAGTTGACAGCCTCTATTCTTAAGTTAACAATCGAAACCAATGCCAACTCATAAGCACTTCCGACACAAGCTCGCCTTCATTGGCGCTGGCTACGTCGGCCTCGTATCTGGAACCTGCCTTTCCGATATCGGCCATAAGGTTATTTTGGTTGACCGCAAGCAAGAAACAGTCGATAAACTCCGTCGTGGCCTCGTCCCTATTTACGAACCCGGTCTCGATACTCTTATTAAGAAAAACGTAAAAGCGGGACGCCTTTCTTTTACGACTGACTTAGCTAAGGCAGTACAAGAATCTGACATTATTTTTATTGCTGTCCAAACTCCCCCAGATAAAGATGGTCACGCCGATCTTTCGTATGTTGAAGGTGCTGCTACGCAAATTGCTCAGGCAGCAGATGCATACAAGATTGTAGTAAACAAAAGTACAGTGCCACCAACAACCGGAGACTTTGTGGCGAAGATTCTAGCAAAGCATAACAAGAAGAAAATAGATTTTGATGTTGTCAGCAATCCAGAATTCTTGCGTGAGGGCTCAGCCATTGAAGACTTCATGACTGGCGATCGTCATGTTATTGGCGTATCAAACAAACGAGCCGAGAAAGTAATGCGAGAAATTTACGCTCCACTTCCCATGCAGTTATTTGTTACTGACGTAAAGAGTGCTGAGCTTATTAAATATGCCAGCAACTCGTTCCTCGCCACCAAGATCTCCTTCATTAATGCCGTCGCTCAAATTTGTGAACTCACTGGTGGAAATATTGATGACGTCGCCAAGGGTATTGGTATGGATAAACGCATTGGTAGCAGCTTCTTAAAGGCGGGAGTTGGGTATGGTGGTTCCTGTTTTCCCAAAGATGTTTCGGCTTTCGTAAAGATTGCGGAAAAACATGGATATGACTTTAACCTCTTAAAAGACACAGAATCGGTCAACAAAGAAGCTCGCAACTTTTTTATTAAGAAAATTACTAACGCGGTGGGCGGTAAAAAAGGAAAAACACTCGCTATGTGGGGACTTGCCTTTAAACCAAATACTGACGACATGCGTGAGGCGCCTTCAATCACAGTGGTTGAATCACTTAAAAAGAAAGGATTTAAAATACAAGCGTATGATCCGGAAGCGACGGAGACTGCAAAATTTGTACTGGGAGATAAAGTTTCTTACGAAAAAGATATGTATGATGCACTAAAAGGTGCGGATGCCTTGGTAATAATGACTGAGTGGAAAGAGTTTGAAACACCAGATTGGGATAAAGTCACTAAACTTCTGAAAGATCCGGTAATCATTGATGGTCGCAACATGTTCAAGCCAGCAGAGATGGAAAAACTCGGATTCGTATATCACTCAATCGGACGTGGCTGATCCCAATACTTTCTCAGCAGCCATTAGTTGATCCTTGTCGTTTATAGGAAGCCACATATCTGCTTCCACTACTTTTATTGTTGCCCCCTCTGCCATCAACTTCATCCAAACATCAGGGGTTTCGTATTCACCGCGCGCTGACGGCTCAATTTCAATATTGAAAAATCGCTCATCCATAATCATTTGCCCCGTCCACACGAGATCAGAGATATACTCCTTTGGCTTTTCTACTGCACGGACGAGGTTGTGGTTCTCATCAGTAACTAGCACTCCGAAGCTTGATGGGTTTGGAACTCGGAAGGCAAGTATGGAAAGATCGTGATCAAATAATTTTTTAAGGCCCGCTGGGTCAATGATGTCATCAGCAACCGCTCCCAACCAGCGACCTTTTACAATATCCTTCGCAACTCGAAAGGCATGTGCTAATCCCAGCTGTTCCTTTTGCACAATAAAGGTAATAGGCCGGCCATTATGTTCCCTTGATTTGAAATATTCCCGAAGGGTTGGTTCGTGAGGTCCACCAACAATAAAGACTAACTCAGTTACCTCTGAAGGCAGCGCATCGAGCAAATGGTCGAGCACTGGTTTTCCAGCAAGTGGGGTGAGCTGTTTTGGACCTTGGTAGTACTTAGCCCAACGAGTACCCTTACCGGCCATTAAGATTACTGCCTGCATAAAAAGATAGTAACAAACGGTATGAAAAGAAAAAGGCTGAACTTCATTTTTATATTACAAAATTGCCGTGCGTGCTTGAGCCAGCGCACTTTGCGGAGCAACCGGCATAAGATCAGCTGTCATCTGCAAAACAGAGTCATGCTCCGAGGTAATTTTTACATTCTCTTTTGAGAAGATAGCGTAACCAGATTTAGTAACCGTAACGGTATACGTTCCAGTTGGTGGTAGTGCAAAGAATTTTCCTTGCGAGTCTGTCACTCGAGTCATAACCAACCTGTTTGTTCCCTGTTCAAATAACCGGACAACCGATAAGTCAGCGGGAACATGAGTAATGGCATCACGCACTAAGCCATACGCCGGTCGCATTCTCACCTCAAGCGCAACCTTGATAATGATCAAGATGACATAGGCTACCTCAATACCAAGATACAGGGGACTTGGAGATAGAAAGATGAGAACGGTATTAAGAAGCGAACCAAAGATAAATACCGGCCATGAAGCTAGACGGCTCCATTGTTGTGTCCCCTGCCAAATATGCAAGAAGCGGGTACGCAGGGCAGTAATTTCTCGGCCAGTTGGCTTCATAGGGATAACAATTGAGAGCGGTTTGCCCGCAGTCGGTACTGTAATTTTCCCACCAGAATAGAGAATACCGGATTCCGGTTTAATAGTTGGTGAAGCAGCCGGTGAGAACGTAAAATTTTCCGACTGAACGCCAATCGTGTATTGCCCTGGTGGAAATAGGGTCGCAAATTCTCCTTTCGCATTCGTTCGCTCACGAGATCGTAATTTTCCATCTTCGCTATACACCAATACGAGTGCTCCACTGATTGCTTCACCTGTTCTGAAGTGCACAACTTTTCCTTTCGAAGATTCTACTTGAGTACTTTCCTCACCGAGTGTTCGGCCCGTTACGCTGCGGAATACGCGCTCCAGGAGGGATACAGCCGTCAGCAAGAGCGCCAAGAGAAGAAGACCAATATCTAGCGGAGATAGTATTCGCTGGATAAAAGGTGAAGTTGATTCAGTAGGAGTTACGACGCCCGGTTCTTCGCCGGTCTCAACTGGCACGCCGGCAACGGGTGGTAAAGGCCTTACTGCAACTGTAACAGTGTCGCCTGCCGATGCCCCGGATCGGTCGCGAACGGTCAGTGCAAAAATATATGTTTCATTTTCTTCACCAGCCGAGAAAGAAGGAGTAGCGGTACGCTCCGAGACAAGCTCAACCGCGGGTCCCGATAACTGTCGCCAGACAAATGACAATGGTTCGTTATCAAGATCAGTTGAAGCTGAACCATCAAGAATAACGAGAGCAGAAGGATTCACTGCCTGATTAAGACCCGCGTCAGCAATTGGTGGTTCATTTTCAAACGTCGTCGATGGTGGCGTCGCTGTCGGAGTTGGGGTTGAAGAGATTTCTACACCAGGAGTAGCTGTAGGGGTTGGGGTAGGAGTGCCAAACAACGGTTCGCTGGAAATTGGCGTCGGAGTTGGAGTGGGGGTAGCTGGCGGTGGCGTAGCACCCGGAGCTAACGTCGGGGTAGGAGTTATTGTCGCCGCAGTGGGTGTTGGAGTTGGGATAGTAGAATGTGCAGTACCACGAACACTAGGCGCAGCTGCAATATTACCGAATGCGTCCGTAGCAAAAATCTTAAATGTATAGGTCGTATTTTGAGTAAGGCCCGTTATGGTAGTAGACGTAGCTTCGATGTCATTCATGTCAGCATCATCGTCCTCATCCCACGCCGTAGCTCGTTGTTCGAGCACAGCGGCGTGATCGGTACCATAAAAAATCTGATACACATAGGTCGAGCTATCTGTTGGTTTGTTCCAGGACAAGGCAACTGAAGTCTCCGAAGTACCCGTAACCGTAAGACCAGAAAGACCGCTGGGACCGCTGTTATCTACTCTAAACTTTGAGCTTACTACCGTATCTCCGTTGCCATTTCCATCATTGGGAATTATTCGTAGTTGCACCGTATTGACGTCCCCCTTTATTGGTCCGCCGGTATTTTCTGAACTCTTTGTATCCCATAACAGCGTTAGTTTTACGGATGCGTTATCGTCAGTATCTATACCGTTGCTCGTACCAACTTGGTATCCATTGCTATTTTTAAGATCAACCGAACCCTTAGCTGGTGTTACACGCAGCAGCCATGGCTTGTGCCAGGTAGTACCATCGGTTGAATATTGAATGCGCAGGCGCGTTTGCTCAAAATCGTCATCAGAGACGATAGTATCAAACGTAACGCGCCCTGCGCCATCAGTTGTCTGACGAATATTAGAAGGAACAGTAGCAACCGGCTTTGAGAGTGTCTGTTCATACCACAGAATAGTGCCTTCGGCATGGTTACCAGCCGCAAAATCTAAATCGCCATCACCATCAAAATCGTCAGTGGTTACACCGAACACGGTTGTAACGTCGCTGGCTAGTGTTCTTTGAGTAAATTCTTCTTCGCCGTTATTTTCGTACCAAAAGATAGTGTTATCATCTTGGGCAGTAACAATTAAATCTTCGTCGCCGTCTTCATCCAGATCTGATACGCGAACAATGGTGGCATCGATATCTGTATCGACTGTATTTTTCTCAAACTCATTTACACCACTGTAGCGATAATATTCAATAGCATCACCATTCTGTCGGGTCAGTGTAATATCTGGCTTCTCATCACTATTTACATCTGCTACCACAAGATAGGTGTGATCAGTATTATCTGTATCTACGTCATAGCGAGTCCAGGTAGACCCATCAGCGGTATCGAATACTTTAATACCACCACTTCCGGAAACAGCAATGTCAGGATAGCCTTCCCCATCAAAATCTCCTGCTCCTATCGCCGTTACTGTTGGATCGCCACTTGAGGTAATAGTTGTAGACGCAAAAGATCCAGTGCCATCGTTAAACCACGCCCGCATGACATATGTTTCACTTTCCGAAGCAGCAACAACAATGTCGTTGTCACCATCGCTATCTAAATCAATTCCAAAGGCCTGGCCGTTACTGCCAGTACCAATAAAGGCGCCGCTGAATTCGAGACCGCCTTCGTTCTTGTACCACTTCACACTCGATGAACCAGCAAGCGTGACTAAAATGTCAGGGTTATCATCGTCGTTAAAATCAATGATCTGAATGTGAATGCCATCTTGGTCATCAATAATTTTTGAAGTATATGTTTCTCGGCCTTTACCGTCTTGTTCATACACTTTAATTCCATCATTCCCTGCCGTAACGATATCTATATCCCCATCACCATCCATGTCCGCTGAGTCGATACCGAGAATACCACTAGCTTCACCCTCCGAACCCACCACATGCGGCGTAAACTCCAAAGCACCTACTTCCCAAGGAGAAGTAAAGTGCTGATAAATACTTACCAGCATTGCCATAACCAGACCAAACGTAAGGAATGATCGAGCGGCTGGAAGCACAGCGGCAAATGGAGATCTGCGCCTGCGTATACGAAAACGAGAGCCTACGGAAGGCATAGAAGAAATAATAGCACCTCGCACTAGATGATGCTCCGCTAGCTCACTACTATATTGAGCAATCGATCCTGAACGTAAATAACTTTGCGAACTTCTTTACCCTCTAGATGTTTTTGAACATTAGGTAATTCTCTGGCTTTGCTCTCCACAGTTCCTTGATCGGCACCAGCGGCAACCGTCAGTTCCCCACGTACCTTTCCATTTATTTGAATAGGAATAGTGACATCCGCTTCAGACAGTAATTTTCCGTCATATTTCGGCCAAGGATGGTATGCAATTGATTCTGTATTTCCCATCTTTTGCCATAACTCCTCAGCAATATGTGGGGCGAAGGGAGAGAGAATGAGAATAAAGTTTTGTATAACTTCTCGTGAAAAATCTTTTTTCTCAAGCACGTTTACTAATTCCATCATGGCGGCAATGCCAGTATTAAATCTGAATTGCTCAATCCCCTCGGTTACGCGCTTTATAGTTCGATGCAACGCTAGATTTACTTCATCAGAAACCTCTTCTTTGTTAATAGGCTTTTCGGCAATTTCCCAGATTCGTTCTAAGAACCGTCTTGCCCCCCTAATACTAGCCGTACTCCACATTGCGCCGCTGCTAAATGGCCCCATAAACATTTCATATACCCGCAGTGTATCGGCACCGTACTCGTGTACCACATCATCGGGGTTAATGACATTACCCCAACGTTTACTCATTTTACGTCCGTCTTCTCCAGAAATAAGGCCAACATGTTGCAACCGCATAAATGGCTCCGACGTACTTACATACCCCTGGTCATACAAAAAGCGGTGCCAAAAGCGGGCGTAAATGAGATGACGAGTAGCATGTTCAGCCCCGCCCACATACATATCTACCGGCATCCATTGTTTTTCTTTCTCTTTATCTACTAATACGTCTGTATTCTTCGGATCCATATATCTAAGATAGTACCAAGAAGAACCAGCCCATTGCGGCATAGTATTTGTTTCTCGCTTCGCACTCCCCTTGCAGTTCGGACAAGATACATTTACCCACTCTTCAATGTTAGCGAGCGGAGATTCTCCCGTACCGGTTGGCTCATAGTGTTCAACTGCTGGTAATTCGACCGGTAAATCTTTTTCGGGCACAGGTACGACACCGCATGTTTCGCAATGAATTATAGGAATTGGCTCACCCCAATACCGCTGACGAGAAAATACCCAATCACGAAGCTTGTAATCTACTTTCGCTTCACCGATTCCTTTTTCTTGTAACCACTGCGTAATTTTCTTTTTTGCTTCTTCGCTAGGCAGTCCATTAAATTCTCCCGAGTTAACAAGTTTTCCATCAGCAATAGAAGGTAATTCACCAGCAGATATCACTTCTCTGATAGGCAGGTTATATTTTTTCGCGAATGCAAAATCTCGCTCATCATGAGCCGGTACGGCCATAATCGCGCCGGTGCCATACCCCATAAGAACGTAGTCGGCAACGAAAACTGGAACCTTTTCACCCGTGGCTGGATTGGTTATTTGTATTCCCTTAATTTCAACTCCCGTTTTTTCCTTCTCGTCTTCTTTACGCTGCAATTCGGATTTGTTTTTTGTCTGCTCGACATATTCCCTTACTTCTTCCGCATTTTTCACTGCTTTCGATACAAGTAATCTCTCCACTAATTCATGTTCCGGAGCAATTACCATATACGTAACTCCAAATATTGTATCTGGGCGGGTAGTAAACACTGATAGATCAATATTCGACGCTTTAAATGTAATCAGCGCACCTTCTGATCGCCCAATCCAGTTACGTTGAGACTCTTTAATGGAGTGTGGCCAATCTAGCTCTTCTAATCCGTCGATCAATTTTTCAGCGTAATCACGAATCTTAAGCACCCACTGTCGCATGGGACGCAGCTCCACTAACGCTCCACAGCGTTCGCACCGACCATTTTCAACATCTTCATTAGCAAGTCCCGTTTTATCTACCGGACACCAATTAATGGGCTCATGGGACTCATAGGCCAGCCCAGCTTTCAATAGCTGTAGGAAAATCCACTGTGTCCATTTGTAATACTGTGGGTCAGTCGTATTTATTTCTCTGTCCCAATCATAGTCAAAACCAATGATCTCAAGCTGCTCCTTAAAACGTTGAACGTTCTTCTCTACCGCCACTCTCGGATGAACCTTGTTAGCAATAGCATAGTTTTCAGCTGGCAAGCCAAATGCATCCCACCCCATAGGATGAAGTACGCGATAGCCACACATGCGGTAATATCGAGAAAAAATATCCGTGGCAATATATCCTTTTGGGTGACCGACGTGTAAACCACTACCAGAAGGATATGGGAACATATCCAAGATGTATTTCTTTGGCTTTTCCGTATTATCTTCAGTCGTAAAAATACTCTGGTCTTTCCAGTACTTCTGCCACTTCTTTTCTATCTCTGTGGGATTGTATGGCATATATGTAGAATCGAGCATTGAGGAGAAGGTGGCAAGTATAAAAAACCGCGAGATCTCAAGTAAGAAAACGCGGTATATAATCAACAATGAATTGTTGGCTGAGAGCAGATCAGATTAGGCACTCCTTCTGCAAGCATTTGTAGCTGGTGCATCCGTGTGGAAATGAGTGGCAAGCGCTCAGCGCAGGCAATGACCTCACTTCCATAAGATCTGACATCTGAAATTACCAGGAGGCAGCCTGCTTTCTTTTGCTGAAGACGAGCTTCAGCCAGTGAACTTGCTGCCACTGGGTACAGACGGCTTTGCCCGGTACTAAACTCAAGGAAAGCCCGTTG
Source organism: Candidatus Anderseniibacteriota bacterium (assembly GCA_016197005.1). GTDB lineage: Bacteria > Patescibacteriota > Andersenbacteria > UBA10190 > UBA10190 > JACPWO01. The sequence continues at coordinate 183,604 of JACPWO010000002.1, read as the reverse complement.
AATCAAAGACAGAGTGTTGCCAAGCTTTATTTCGCCCGCTTGTCTTGGCATAGAAAAGTCAAACGTAATGATTCCCGGCTCTCCGCAATAACAACCATAAACTTCATACCCTTTGGTGATTGTAGTCGCGACGACAACCCGGTGTCCCGCTGCCTCAAGTTCAGCCCGTCGCTGTATTATCAGCGGGGAATAGTCCTCAAGCATTACTATTAACATGACTTACTCCTTTCAGAGTCAGTGTATAGATCCGTCCAACTGGACGAGGTGCTTTCTACTTATATTGCAAGGAACATCCTTTCTTTCGGGATACTCCTTTCTTGGCAGGTCGTCAAATAATCTGCACAAACATAATGGTCATTAAAACCTCTTCGCCCCTATATAGAGAATATTTAGGGAATATTAAAAAGCTTGTGAGCATTGACATCTGTGTGTTCAATCACTTTTTCCACAGGAATATGGTGTAATTCGGCAATTTTCGCTGCTACGTACTGTACATACGCTGGCTCATTACGTTTACCACGATATGGCACCGGTGCCAGAAACGGGCAGTCAGTTTCAATGAGAATACGATCAAGCGGAGTATTAATTGCAGCCTCAACAATTGCGCCGGCATTTTTAAAGGTCACTACACCAGAAAATGAAAGATATAATCCCAATTCTAAATATTTCTGCGCCTGAAGTAAGTTGCCACTAAACGTATGAATCACTCCACTAGGTTTTCTGTCAGTCGAAAGATTATTAAGTATTTTTAATAATTCTTCGTGCGCATCTGTCATTTCGCCATTGCGTACGTGAAATACAATGGGCAAAGAATGTTTTTGTGCTAGTTCAAGGAAGCGCAGAAGAACTTCCGTCTGCTCACTAAGATTTCCACCACGATAAAAATCCAACCCAATTTCACCGACTGCTTTTACTTTTGAATTTGACAGCAGCTCGTCTATTTTCTTCCAGCCGCTTTCCGTAAGGGATCCAATATCACTAGGATGGACACCGACAGTTGCGTATGCACCGTCTTGCGTTTCCGCAAGAGCAATTGCTTTGTGACTTTGCTCAATGTCAGTTCCTACTTCGAGCCAACCAAAAAGGCCAGCGTTACGTGCCCGCTCAATAACCACTTCTCGATCCTTATCGAATTGGGAAACCGCTATATGAGCATGAGAGTCAAACATACGTTAGAATGTAGAGTATCTTTATTCTTCCCTATCTTCCAGATCATGCTATCTCTAGCTCATACATTAATTAGTCTTCCTTTCGGGGTCTATGTAGAAAATCCCCTGCTTATATTCCTATCAACATTCGTTTTCCACCTCTTTCTCGACACCCTTCTTCACTGGAATTTTTACCCAAAGAGCTGGGGAAAACTTTTTATCCCATTTGCCGCGCTAGACGTACTCACCGGATTAGGATTGGCTTACTTAATCATGGGAAAAGCATTTCTCACGACCCCAATTCTAATTGCCATTATCGGCGGCAACTTACCTGATGTTTTCCACATGTCATGGGAGCTTTTGGGACCAAAATGGCAAAATTCTTCCCTGCTGGCCTGGAGTAAGCCCATTTTTCGCTTTCACGACTCTCTACAACTCGAAACTGTTAAAGTTGCAAAAGGCCTCATCTGGCAAGGAATATTCGTTTTTTCCGCTCTTGTTTTTCTTCGTATTCTTTAGTAATCTAGCTGCCATGCCTGCAAAGGAGCAGGTTGTATCTTGGCCTCTTGAGGATAAGAGAGACTATGGAACTCGTTCTTTTGGTTGCAGACCTCGAGAAGTTGGTGAATTGCGCACAGGTTGGTAAAGAGCCGGCCCAGCAAGTGCACGATGAAGAAGGAAGTGACCTCGACGAAAGGCACGTACAAGACGAGAAAAAGGCCCGCGCTGATGAAGAATTCATCCAGCATGCGCTTGATCTCAAACATTTCATTGAGGATAGCGGCAGATCTGCCACTATCATGTCACCACAAGCCTTTCGCCAACTTACAGAAGAGCAGTTAAGCAAAATTCGTGTTCTTTTGCTTAACTACCAATGCGACGAATCGCGCGAAGTTGTCGGAACTCATCCAGCTGCCCATGCCCTCGCACCACCTGACAAAGAACAGGAAGTAGCGGCTCTCGGGCTAAAGATTTTCAATGGGATTCGGATCACAAAAAACAAGGTTGCCATTGCGTAACTGCTCACTACCGCCGTACAGACAAAATCTGTCCGGCGATTTTTTTATCCCGCTAATTCGTCCTCAACGCTCGAATTTCTCAAGAAGTCTGATAGGAAAATACTCAGCATGGTAGCCACTGGTACCGAGAGTATCACGCCAACAACTCCCGCCAACCGAGCTCCAACTAAGACGGCAATCAATGTAACTAAGGGATTAAGGCCAGTTGCTTTACGCATAATACTTGGGATTAAGACGTGATTCTCAAGTTGCTGTACTACCACATAGAAAACGACCGCGCCAACTCCCAAAAGGAGAGATTGAGATAGTGCAACAAAAATTCCGAAGACACCGGCGATAATAGGGCCGATAACTGGAATAATTTCCAGTACACCGGCAATTAAACCAAGAGGGAGTGCATGTGGTACCCCCATTAACCACAAACCAACACCAACTACGACACCAATAATGACCCCAAGAGCTAACTGAGCCAACACCCACCTGCCAAGCTTGTATGTAATGCGATCGAGGATTGTTTCCACATATGCCATGTGGTTAGCCGGAATAATAATACGGAAAGACTTTTTTAATCCGTCTTCTTCTATAACTAAGTAGAAAGCAATAATAAGAACAAACAAGAAGGAGAAGATACCAGAGAAAACATTGCGCGTCTGTTGAAATATATTGACGCCAATATTAGCTAGGTTATCCGAAACCTGACGCAAACCATTCTGGATACTCGGCAGTACCTGATCGACATCGAAGAACGCTTGCAAACCAAGGCGAGATTGTAGATCGACTAGTAAATCCGGAAGTGATTGAGCCAGCTGTGCGGTTTGCTGCGCAAGGGCTGGAGCGATAAGAACTAAGGAGGCTCCCAGCACTAAAAGGACAAGGAAGTAGACAATAACGACCGATAATGCTCGCGGCACCTTGTAACGCTGAAGATATCTGGCAACTGGTTCTATCGCTGCAGCTATCACAAATGCTCCAATGAGCATCATAAGAATGTCCTGGATGATAAAGAGGAACCAAAGGCCGAGGAGAATCAAAATAACACGAAATACCGTATTTGATCCGATCTCTATTTTTTGCTTCTCAATCATACATGAATCGTAATCCTGTTTTTAGAATCTCGCTACAGAAGCTTCTCAAATTTCGTTGTTGAGCGATGAGGACTTAAAAGTGCCACTGCGCGCTGTTTCCTGCCCAAAATTTGCTGAGCGAGTGCCTGAACTTCCTGCGGAGTAACCGCATCAATCTTTTTGTTAATCTCGCCTGGGGTCAGGATCTTACCTTCCAGTAATTCCTGTTCGCTAGAAAACATCGCGAGTGCATTCGTTTCTTCCAGTTGAAGCACCATTTGACCCCGCACAATCTCTTTTGCCTTGTTCAGTTCTGCCAGCGGTACTTCTTCCACCATAATCCGATCATATTCTTCTTGAATCATTCTCATCGCATCGTGGGTTTTCTCCAAGCGCACTCCCGCTTGAGTGGCAAAACTACCGGTACCCAAGTATCCGTCGGAAGACGTTCGCACCATGTATGCCAAACCATGCCGTTCACGGATCTGGAGGAACAGACGAGAACTCATACCGCCACCCAATACGGTTGCCAGCAGCGCTGCGGCGTACTCTCGCTCATCTCCTCGTGGTACACCCGGAACACCGAGAATAATATGTGCCTGATCTAAGGTTTTACGGTAGCTATGTTTGAACCGATGAACAGCGGTGCGTTTTGTCCATGGTTTTGGCTTCGCTTGCGCACCAAGCGGTAAGGACTTAAAAAGTGTTTCCAGCATTTTCGTTGTTTTATTGGCATCAAAATTCCCGGCGACAACAACAACAGCATTTTTCGTATGGTAGTGTTTTTTGGTATACGCGAGAAAGTCTGCTCGCTTCAGAGCACTTACGGTTTCTTCTGTACCATCAATACGACGGCCGAGGGGATGACTTCCATAGAGTGCTTCCATCCACACATGCTGGACATGTCGCATTGGGTTATCCGTGTACATACGAATTTCTTCGATGATGACCCCGCGCTCGCGCTCGATTTCTTCCGCTGGGAAAAGAGGACGTAGCAAAATATCTGACACGACATCAGCAGCGACAGATAAGTGTCGGGCGGCTACTTTCACGTAGTAGCCCGTGTATTCTTCGCCAGTAAACGCATTAAACTCTCCACCGACGTTATCGATTGCTTCCGCAATCTCCTTCGTTGTTGGACGGTTCTCAGTCCCCTTAAAAAACATATGTTCCAAGAAATGTGAGAGGCCGTTCTGCCGTGGACTTTCATACCGACTTCCCACGCCAACAAGTGTGAGAACAGTAACTGATTGCATTTCTTCTCGTGGAAGCAGAAGTAGTCGCAATCCTGACGGAAGCGTTTTACGAATGAGAGGAAAACTCATAATTTTTCTTGGATGTATTGAGGGATATCTTGAATAGCGATACGTTCTTGCTTCATCGTGTCACGATCACGAATAGTAGCTTGATTGTCGTTTAAGGAATCAAAGTCCACCGTGACGCACCATGGGGTTCCAATTTCATCTTGCCGACGATAGCGACGGCCAATTGATTGCGTAACGTCATAGTCCACGCTCCACTTTTGGGCTAAGTCTAACGCCAACTTTCGAGCAACTTCTTCTAACTCTGGTTTCTTGGATAAAGGTAGTACTGCCACCTGATACGGTGCTAGATATGGCGGAAACTTCATCACAATGCGCTTTTCGCTATCCCCACTGGCCGTGGGCGCGTCTTCTTCGGTATAAGCTGATACCAGCAGTGCCAGCAGTGTACGATCCACTCCAAAAGTAGGTTCAACCACATGAGGAATATACTTTTCATTAGATATCGGATCGGTATAGGTCATATCTTTTCCTGAGAACTCAGCATGACGTTTTAAATCAAAGTCAGTGCGATACGCCAAACCATATAACTCCTCCTGACCAAAAGGAAAATCAAACTGAATATCTACCGTTCGTTTGGAATAATGGGCCAATTCATCTTTCGGTACCTCAAACTCATGGATTAATTCAGTTTTAATACCGCATAGTTTAATCCAGTTATGCATCGCTTTCAGCCAAGTTTCAAAGTGCTCTTCCCAACCTTTTGGCGGAATGAAATATTCAATTTCCATCTGCTCGAACTCACGGGTGCGGAAAATAAAGTTACCTGGAGCAATTTCATTGCGAAACGCCTTCCCTACTTGGGCAATACCAAATGGAATACGACGACGGCTGGTTTGAGCTACATTTAGAAAATCTACAAACATAGCTTGAGCCGTTTCTGGACGTAGGTATACCGTAGTGGCGTCTTCTTGTTTTGGGCCGAGGTGAGTCTTAAACATTAAATTAAAATTGGCGGGATCAGTGAAGGTGCCTTTTTTGCCACAGTTCTGGCAGGGCTTTGCTGTATCCACATGGTCAGCACGAAAACGAGCGTGACAACTTTTACATTCAACGAGAGGATCGTGAAAAGTTTCTACGTGTCCGCTTGCCTCCCATACTCTGGGGTTCATCATCAAGGCGGCATCAATTCCAACCATATCTAAACGCGCATGGACAAAATGTTTCCACCACAAACGCTTAATATTGTTCTTCAGTTCAACTCCCAGGGGTCCGTAATCCCAACTGTTCGCTAGCCCACCATAAATCTCGGAGCCAGGGAAGATAAAACCACGGCGTTTGGCCAGATTTACGATTGTATCCATGGTTGGCATTTCTGACATAGTAACTAAGTACTATAGAGAAAGAAGGCGACTCAGTCCACTTTTACGTGCATCATCTTGCTCTGCTGATTGTGAGTAGTTTTCCCAAAGCTGATCTTTTCGCTCATCTCGCTGATCACGCATTTTTCTTATCGCCTCTCGCTCTTGCTTTTTGAGATCTTTGATGATCTTTTTTTGAGCAAACTGAGGACTCTCTTCAGTCATACCCAACTTACGCAGAGTTCGTTCAAACTCCTTCGTTTTTTTGCCACGATTGAAGTAACGCTCGATTGATCGCTCTTGTTCTTTGTATGCCAAACGAGTTTTGCGAGCGTCTCTTAGTAATTTTTTTCTTTCTGGCTTCCATACTTCTTCACGAAAATCTTTCCGCTTTTCGTCTCCTAATAGTGCGGATTTAAGAGGATTTTCCTTGCGTAAGATAGATGACTCCGGATTAGGAGCGCGCCCCATTGATGCACCAGCAAAACGATCTGATTGGGAAGAATCACCTGATCTGCCCGGTGCTGACGGTGGGCGAATACCAAATCTTCCTGAATCTCGTGGGTCCATTCATATAGTATAGCGCCCCTATCCTCGAATAACATCTCGAATCTCACGCATGAGTTGTTCATAGAAATGGATATTATGAAGTACTGCTAACCGCAATCCAGACGGTCCTTCCGCTCGAAGTAAGTGATGCACGTAGGCTTTGGTGTAAGACTTTTGAATAATCGGATGGTTTGGTGAGAAAAGTGAATAGTCACTTCGATATGGCGCCTTCGTAATATCAAATTTGGTATATAACTTTTTAGGATCAATTGGTTTGTCAGGATCCTGTAAGCATTCCGCTACATACTCCTTGTTTAAATCTGTCATTATCTGGCCATGCCGGGCGTTACGAATTGGCAGTACACAATCAAACTGATCAACGCCCGCTCGCACTGCTTCAACAATATCTTCTGGCGTGCCGTACCCCATGAGGTACCGAGGTTTATCAGCTGGCAGATGCTGTATAGTTGCCTTTACTACTTTTTCTAATTCTTTCTCTCCGGCTTCTTGAAGTTCGCCGCCAATCGAGTATCCAAAGAAATTGAGTTCTCGCATCCGTTCGGCTGCTTGTTGGCGTAAATCCGGATACACCCCACCCTGTACAATGCCGTAAAGTGCTTGTGTGTTAGCGGGAAAACGTTGCATCGCTTCTGCGCATCGCTGCGCCCAGACATATGTTTGCTCCACCGCTGCCGCGACTTCCTCTCGAGTTGCTCCGAAGGGCGTACACACATCAAGTGGCATCACAATGTCCGCTCCCAGCTTATGTTGAATGTCCATAGCCGACTCGGGCGTCAGTCGCAGCAGTGTGCCATCAATATGTGACCGAAAGGTAACGCCTTCACTATCCAGCTTGACGTTATTTCCTAGAGAAAATACTTGGTATCCACCAGAGTCGGTGGTAATCGGTCCAGACCACTGCATAAATCCGTGCAAACCTCCGGCCTTAGCCACAATATCTTCGCCGGGCTGCAGATGAAGATGATAGGTATTGGCCAAAACAATTTGTACCTTCATTTTTTCTAAATCTTCTTGGAAGACCATGCCGCGAATGGCGGCACGAGTGGCAACAAATTGAAAAAAGGGTCCTTCTATGACACCATGAGGAGTTGATAGCCGGCTTAGCCGGGCAGCATGAAGCTGTTTTGTAACCGCAAAGGAAAACATGGATCAACTGTCGACACTAATGTAACAATTGTCAAATGAGAAGCCGTATCACCGTGACAATCCGAGAAGACCTCCTGCGCTCCATAGATAACATGGTAGACGGCAACCGTATCCGAAATCGGTCGCATGCCTTGGAATATGTGCTCGCCCGCGCAGTTGGATCCGGTAATACACAGGCGGTAATTTTAGCCAGTGGTGAAGGCGTAAAAATGCGTCCGTTTACGTATGAGATTCCGAAGCCCCTCATCCCTGTACATGGCAAACCATTACTGGAATATACAATCGCACTGCTACGCGAACACGGATTCAAGGATATTATTATTACAACTCACCATCTTAGTGAAAAAATAGAGAAACATTTTGGCGATGGCTCACAGTTCGGAGTACGTATTCAATATGTCCGCGAAGATTCTCTCGCCGGAACGGGTGTGTCGCTATGGCGAGCAAAGGAGAAGTTAAACACCTCTCCATTCCTTATGTTGTATGGTGACGTTCTTATAAATATTGATCTAACCGAACTTTTGCAAACACACGAGGCAGCCCGTTCAGCAGCCGCTACGCTTGCGCTAACTTCCGTTACTGATCCTGGCCCTTATGGATCCGTCCGACTACGTGGTACTCGCATCGTGGATTTCGTAGAAAAACCAGATACGGCCGGGGAAACTTCTCCGCTCGTATTTGCTGGTTGCGCCGTGCTGGATCAACGGATTTTTGAGCTATATCCCAAACGATTTTCGAAAGGCCTTTCTCTTGAAGAAGATATTTTCCCAAAGCTCGTAAAGCAACAATCCCTTCACGGCTATCCCTTTGAAGGACAATGGTTTGATGTGTCTACACCCGAGATTTACGACCAAGTACTCAAATCACCAATTCGCTAGTTGACAATATACACAGGGAGTGGTACATTGCGATTGCGCCAACATTGAAGCGCAATTGTTCACATGTCTCGATGGAGATCAGTCATGACAAGGCGTGAAATCCGGGATCGAGTGTGCAAAGTCTTGATGGATCGGCTGCAAGTGAATCGCGAGCAGATTACGCCGCACGTAACACTCACGCGAGATCTCGGAGCCGACGCAGGGATGGATATCGACGACCTGCGTTTCTACCTCGAGAGCGAGTTTCACTTGCTCCCTGGCACGCTTCGGAAGTTGCTCCCTCACTTTGAAGGAGCACCGCCACAAACGGTTCAACAAGTAACCGTGCGCACCGTCTGCAATGCCATCGCAAGGGAACTGCAAGCCCAGCTCCAATGCGAAGAGCCCTTCACGACGGCGTGAGGAACAACTTGTGCCCATTGCGCCTGCCCTAAACCAGCAGGCGTTCTTTTTTACTCAACTTCTCCCTTAGTCGGAACAGCTTTTTCTGTATCTGGAAGATCGTTCACTTTTACTTCTGCACTCACCGCAATATCTGCAAATAAGTCAGTAGCTTGTGCAGCCGCAGCCGAAAGTAAAACAACTTCTTGACCACGAACATTCTCACCCGGAGTTACCGACACTTGCACGTGGAGCTCGGGGGCCGGGCCAGATCGACCTGCCAGGCCAGCAATAAATGGAATATCCCATAGTACTTCGTTTGTATGATCATTAAAGGTTACTTCGCCTTCAGTTTTATATACATTTCCGGTGTAATGGACAGATTCTGGCAGTACCCCCCGTAGCTTTACATCACCCACGTCATTGAGCGAAGTTCCGAGCCTAAAGCGAACCGTATAGCTGGTTGTGCTACCAACCTTTGGCGGCAGAGGCCCACTCGACTTTAGACCTAACCGTCCATCGTCATAGAAAGAATCTACCGACAACAGCAAACTTGTCGCTACTGGTAACACCAGACGATCAGTAACCGAGCGTTCTTCTTGTCCTGAGCGAACCGGGAGATCTGGACTAGTAATGGAAGCGGTAATAATGAGGTTTTGGTTTTTTACACTTTCATCAGCCGGGAGAGAAGCCAGCGGCAGGAGCGCAAACTTGTATTTAAGCTCTCCTTTTTCTTGGGGAGCAAGTGTTGCCAGTTCCGGTACAGAGGCAGCCTTCCAATTAATAGTGCGAGCTATCGGGTCATACGCACCGGTATCAATTTGAATTTTCGATGGATCAATAACATTACCTTCGAATTGCAGACTGACCACAGCGTTGGAAAGTGCAGTTGTGCCCGTGTTTTGATACTCTATTTTCCCTTCAATTGTTTCACCAGCTATAAGCGGCTGATCACTTTCTCGTCCGGTAAATGTCTGCGAGATTGCAACTTCAGAAGCAGAGATGGCAATTGATTGATCAACAGTGCGAAGAAGGAACTCTTCTTCGCCGGCATTTGCCAAGCCTTTAATTGTCACAATTCTACGTTCGCCGGCTTGTCCATCCACATACCACACCGCTATACGCGTTACTTCTTCCAGTGACTGTAATGTGGGTAGTTGCCACGAGCTATCTGAAATTGAAAAGTCTGGAGAAAACTCCGTATCCTCTGGCGCCAGCTGTACTCCTGGGGCTGGCTCCATTTTTAATTTTCCGCCAATAATGGGTTCGTCCCCAATATTGCGAACACGAATCGTTACCGGGATTCGCTCCCCACTGGCCGCACTGCCCGGGGCCGCCACAGAAATTTCCAACGGTACTGAAGCGATCGTTATCGAGTGAGATTGAGATGCGTCAAAGCGTCCGCTGGGGAAATTCTCTGGCGTAAAGAAAATCTGAGTGCGTACTAAGGCTGTAGAACCTTGCTCGCCAATGAGCTGGCCAGAAAAGGTAAGTTGCCCTTCCGCAGCGGGTTCTACTGTTCCGAGAGAAGCGGTGTATTGGTTGCGAGCAGTTTGCTTCAACCTTTCGTCCTGAGCGCCCACTCGAAATCCAGCTGGCGTATCTAGTCGCAGCTCAACATTATCCCAGCGAACTCGACTATCGTTCTTATACTTCAGTATTACTTCAATGGTATCGCTGGCCATTACGTCAGCTGGTGCTTGAATGGTCAGTACAATATTTTCCGGCAACACTCGATGCGCTCGGCGATACCACAACGTAGCAGCCGCCGAGGCGGCGGTGACAGCGATCACAACTCCGGCAATAGAAACAATGTACAAAAGTTTCTGCCGACGACGCTTTTGTTTAGCAATAATATCCACTAAACCTGAACCCTCATTTTGCTCAAGAGGAACTTCGGCAAGTTGTCGAGGGGTTGCTAGTTCCTTCGCTCGTGTCTGTAATTCTCTCGACTCATCCTTTGCATACAGCTGCTTACGCAACATGGAGATAGAATCATCCTGCTCAGGCACTTGTTTATCTATATCTTTCTTGTCTTCCATACTCTAACTAGCCGTTACCTGATTTAACATTCCTCGCATAAAGTACCGGAGCGAAGATAAAAATTGAGAACTATCATGTTCGGCAACTGCCAGACGAGTAGTTGCCTCGGGGTGAGCAGAAAGGTATCTAAGCAGGGCAATAAGTTTCGGTGACATAGAAAATTTCGTATCGCGGAGTGATTGGTGACACGTAAGACAATGCCAACCACCTTGAGTAGCGTCCAACACAACTGATTCGGTCGGAGTCGTGAGCCCACACGCTTGGCAGTTCTGCCAATTTGGTAACACGCCCGCCAGCCTCAGCACTAAAAGAAGAGCTGCTCCCTCGACTACGTCTTGCTTCGCTGAGGGCAGCTTAGGTAACAGGTGCCAGGCTTCTTGCATCATGTCATACAGCTCAGGAACCGGATCCTGCTCACCCAATAACGAAATAGCAGCATAGGCCATGGCTCGAGCATGAGTCAGAGTTTTACCATTGGCACGCAACTGTGGAAAGTACGTTTCGGTTTCAGTCGCTCCTATATACGTTGCTCCTCGACTCATTCGCACAAGCACTAACACTTGGGTAAAGGGCTCAAGGTGACCACCACGACTCGAAGGAATTTTCCGAACACCCTTGGCCACGCCTTTCATAATCCCATATTCACGCGTCAAAAAAGTAACGAGGCGATCAGCTTCGCCAATATTACGACGAGAAAGCACCAAAGCCTTCAGCTTCTGTGACCGAGGCATATTGTACTGATTGTATCATAAGAAGGTGGTACACTGTTTTTATGCCTCGAAAAGATTCAAAGAATCAGCCTATTACCCACGCGGAGTGGGAAGAACTGGTAGATGCTATTGGTTTGTTCAGCGGAAAGGTTGATAAACGGCTTGGTTCTGTTGAAAAAGGTATGGTTGGTCTCGATAAACGGCTTGGTTCTGTTGAAAAGAGTGTCTTCAATCTCGATGAACGATTAAGCTCTCTCGAAACTGGTGTTTCTCGTCTTTCCGGTACAGTTGATATTTTAAAGACAAAGGTTGATGACCTAGAAACTGAGGTTAAAATCAACACATCAGCTATTACAGCCCTAGATAAACGAGTTCGCTATCAAGATGATATGCCTGAACGCTTAGAACATGTAGAAAATAGCTAACTATGTCTTCCGCAAGAGCATTTAGTTTGTATTTTGTTTCACTACATACTCTCGCTGTTCTTTAAGCACTGCCCAGATACGGTACAGGAGTTTCCTTGAAATGATGCATAGGACTTCCTTGTGCGATCTTCCCTCGGCTTTCTTTTTTGCATAGTATTCACCAAGCTCTTCGTCGTAATGGTAGGCCACGTTTGCAGCCAAGAACAATGCTGACCGTAAGTACGGGGAACCTCGCTTCATGAGGCGTCCGCTGGTATGCAGCCTGCCGCCACTCTGTACCACCCTCGGATCAAGTCCGGCAAAAGAAGCGAGGCTTCTCGCGTTCTTGAATCTCGTAACATCGCCTAATTCATGATGAACAATTGCGGAGAGCTTAGTGGAGAATCCGGGAATGGAGTCGATGAGCTCTTCGTCGTGGGAGCGATCTTCAGTAACTTCACCTACTAACTCTTCTGCTACATCAAAAAGCATGCCCTCAATCTTTTCCAGCTTTCGTTCGATGCGGCCAGTGTTCTTGAGTTGCTTGCGGCGCAGGCTCTGCAGGCGCAACGTCAGCTGAACTTTCAGCTTCACAAGTGATCGGGAGAGTCTCAAAAGTTCCTTCTCTCGGTTGTCTACATTGCTTAAGCTAGCCAATTCTCCCTCTCCTTCCGCGGCCAGACGAGCAATGTTCTGTGCATCTGTCTTGTCTGTCTTTTTCCCCCGCACTGTCGTGCGGGTGTATCGCTTAGTCACAATGGGATTCATGATCCTAACCGGAATCCCTTTCTTGAGAAAGAACCGGGTTACCACGAAGTGGTAATCGTTCGTTGCCTCCAGGCCAACGAGACAGTTCTTGCGCGAGAGCTTGTGCTCCTTTGCGTACTGCGCAATTGCCTGCGCCGTATTTTCGATGGTGGCATATTGCTGCTTCCCGTCTTGCTCAATGCACATATCAAGCTTGCGAGATGCGACATCAATACCCACAATTGAAGTGGACATAGTGTTCACTGCATTAATGATGAAAGTGCGGCTCGATCGAGAGGGGATGGTAACCTCCTCCACAGATACTTGTGCGTGATGGCGAGCATCCCAGACGGGATCTCGAACTAACTCATTGCTGTCGAGAAGAGGTGCATATTCTATTTTAGCAAGCCATTGCCCTTAGGCAGTGCTCGTAAAAAACCCTGATGCCACCTCCTCTCTCGCCCGAGCCGCACTTCTACTGTTCCGACTTTTCTAACGAACGACTACTGATTTCTATATACAAAAACACACCGTCTGGAACGACGTGTTTTCAAGCTGGAGCAAAAATAGGCGGTTATTTCCTGACTCCTACTACAATCAACTTCCCGTCGACCATAACTTCTTTTTTGGTATCAGTCTCCCCGTTTTCGGTAATCTCGTTGACCTGTAAGGCAGTTACAATCTCCTCCTGATATTTTGCTAATACCTGTTTTAGTCCTTCGTCGGAAGTAGATAGCACAAGCGTAATTCGATCATCCAAAGCATACCCAGCGGTACGACGCAGAACCTGTCCATGCCGAATGATTTCGCGAGCAGTACCACGATCTCGTAATTCTTCTGATATTTCCGTCGCAAGTTCGAGTTTGTCACCAACCACAACCTCATCAACGTTGACTTCCTCTTTTATCATTTCAATAACTCCGGGCGGCAGCGCATCCACGCCTGGCGCGGTTAATTTTCCCAATGGCTGCCTCACTTTAATGTTTGCTTGGGCTCGAGCCGAAAGGCCTTGCGAGACAATCTCGCGAGCTGCTGTCATTGTTGAAAGAAGCGCCTGCTCGTCTTGAGAAAGTTCACTTGGATCGGAAAGGTCAGCTAAATGGACCGAACCTGCTCCCGTTACATTTCGATACAGCTCTTCCGATAAGAACGGCATGAAGGGAGCTAGGAGTTTTGCCAAACGTACGAGCACCGCATGTAAAGTAACGAAGGCAGCACTATCTTGTTCACCCCGCGGCTGAAAACGTTCCCGAGACCGGCGGACGTACCAATTACTTAAGTCGTCAACGAAGGTAACAAATTCTCGAGCTGAAACATCTACCCGATATGAGTCAGTTTTTTGTATGACGACGTACTCCAACTGTTTAATTCTAGTTAAAATCCATTTGTCCAGGATCTGCTCAGAACTAGGTACCGTCTCTTTCGCCGGTTCCCAGTCAGCAGTATTGGCATACTGCACAAAGAAGCTATACACATTCCACAGACGCATTGTGAAGTTTCTAAACAACTGTTGTAGATCTTTCTCTGAGAATACGTACGGCTCTCCCAACGTGCTGGATAAGAAAAAGAGACGAATGGTATCGGCGCCGTACTTTTCAAGGGTAGGCTCAACGTCAGGATAATTCTTCAGTTTCTTAGACAACTTGTTACCATCTTCACCAAAAATGATGCCAGAGCCGATGACGTTCTTGTAGGCAGGGCTTTCTTTGAGGGCAGTTGATAACACGTGCAGGACATAAAACCACGCACGAGTCATCTCAATACTCTCTGCAATAAAATCTGCTGGAAAACCCTTTTCGACAAACTCCTTATTTTCAAACGGGTAATGCCACTGGCTGTATGGCATTGATCCAGAATCAAACCACACATCCAGTACCTCCGAAATACGCTTCATTGTTCCCTCACACCGCTCACACTTCCACGTAAAGCTATCGACATACGGTCGATGAATGTCTTCTATATTCGTAGCACCAGATTTTTCTTGCAGTTCAGCAATACTGCCAATACATACGCGGTGATCACAACTGTCACACTCCCACACCGGTATTGGCACACTCCAGTAGCGATTACGAGATACCGCCCAGTCAGGAGCTGACTTAATACCCTTAGCAAAACGACCTTCCTTCAAATGCTCAGGAATCCAGGAAATTTTCTCATTCTGAGCTAGCATATCTTCTTTTAGTTGAGTGACCCGTACAAACCAGCTGTCGAGTGCGTAGTAAATGAGGGGCTCATCACAACGCCAGCAATGGGGATAGCTATGCTTGTACTGCTCTTCTTTTACAAGTAGTCCGCGTGCTTGTAAGTCTTTGGGAATTGCCTTATTTACTTTCCAGATGTGCTGGCTGCCCCACTGCGGAATATGTTCTTCAAATATTCCACTCGGATTTATGGTGCGAATGACTGGCAGTCCAACTTTTTTGGACAACTCAAAGTCATCAGTGCCAAAGGCTGGCGCAATGTGTACAAAGCCGGTACCGTCTTCTGCGGTAACGAAATCTGCCGGTACCACGGTATACATATTCTTAGCATCAGCTGGTATTTCGGAGGCTGGATACGGCGCTTCGTAGGTCATCGCGGCTAATTCTTTTTGTGACCACGCTCGTACAATTTCTGTATCTTCACCAAATACGGCCACAACTCTGTCCTTGGCAATGATAATTTCTTTACCATCAACTTTTACGGACACATACGAAACTGCAGGGTTAAAGGCGACGGCTGCATTTCCAGGCAATGTCCAAGGCGTAGTTGTCCAGACAAGCAGGAAAAGCGACTGATCCCGAATTGGCATGAGCACATATACAGCAGTGTCTGTTGTATCTTTGTATCCCATTCCAGTTTCAAAATTGGAAAGCGGTGTAGCGCAGCGAATACAGTACGGAGTTGACCGAAAATCTTTGTATACCAAATCCTTCTCCCAAAGCCGCTGAAATACCCACCACTCGGATTCCATGTAATCTCGATCAAGCGTGGCATACCCATTTTCATAATCTGCCCAGCGGCCCAAACGTTTTAAGGTAGCGGTAAATTCATCAATGTAACGGAATACTGCTTCGCGACATTTCTGGTTAAACTTTTCAATGCCATATTCCTCTACCTCTCGTTTTGTTCTTAGGCCTAACTCTTTTTCAACGAGTACCTCGACTGGCAGACCATGGGTATCCCAGCCGACTCGACGCGGGACATAATATCCGCGCATCGTTTTGTATCTTAAGATCGTATCTTTAATAGCGGACTGTAAGACGTGTCCGTAGTGG
The DNA here is from genome assembly GCA_016197005.1 of Candidatus Anderseniibacteriota bacterium. Taxonomy (GTDB): domain Bacteria; phylum Patescibacteriota; class Andersenbacteria; order UBA10190; family UBA10190; genus JACPWO01. The sequence goes on along the minus strand of JACPWO010000002.1, from coordinate 167,614 downwards.
GGCTTGCCAGTAGCATATGGCGGCCCATCATAAAATGTAAAAAGTGGCTTATCTTTATTCTGCTCCAGGGATACTTCAAACGTTTTTTCCTTCTCCCAGATATCTAAAATACCGTGCTCCAATTCATCAATGTTTGGACGCGGATCGACTGGACGAAATTTACCTTTTGCCGCAGGTGACATATAAGGAAGCATAGGGAATGCAGCATTCCCAAGCAAACTTGCACCTTCGGAGGAAAATAATGATTCGCTCCTGGTTCGGTCGGTCAGGAAGACAGTTTCGGATTGATCATAGTCTAACGATTGCTCAGGTTAGGCAACACATGGCAGAAAAAGGAAGCGAGGTGACGCCTGATGAGCTGGAATACTTTGAAAAGGATATCGGCTCACTCAGCCCCGAGCAAAAGGAGCACTACGCTGATGCCGTTGGCGAGACCGTTGAGTCTCTGCGAGAACGAGCAAAGCAACTGGAAAAACGCGGGCGCCAGCTTGGTGAAAAATGAAAAGGCAAAATAACTCCCCAGGGGGAGTTTTTCATTTCCATTATTTAAGAATTTACTTCTTCGCCTCTTTTTTCTGGGTAGGTTTTCTTTTGGCTACGTCTTCGTAGACGTGGATTAGTTCTTGAACACGCTTTGGCCAATCTACTCGTTCCATGTCCCCTACTTCCATCACTACTATTCTGTTTTCTGGATATCCGTGACGTTCAGCCAGGAGTTTTTTGTCTTGAGGCTTGTTCACAATAATGCGACGAGCTCGTTTACACAGCTGCGCAAATGCCGTTCGTGCTCCCAACATAAATGTTCGGACAAACATATTACTTTCTGTCTCTCCTCGCGGAATGTAATGAAAGGTCGTTACAATTTTACCGGGATACATAAAAGGAATGAGACCTTCAGGTGAGTGGAAAACATCCAGACGAGCAGCTGTTAAGAAAGAAGAGATAAGCATGTGGGAGTAGAGCACCGGCAAGTACTGGCGATACTGCACAAAGGGGAAATGCTTAATTTCAACATTCTTTCCTTCAAATTTCTTCGTGTCGGTCATACGACTATCAAAGAAAAGTACCCAGGTGTGCTCTTTCTTCTTATCTGCCTCCAGCAAGTTTTTTATGAGTTGCTCCGTATAGCGGGCGATCTTGGGATCGTACCGCTTATGCTTCGGGAGAACGATATGGGCATCTATACCTATACGCATACCTACATCACATCAGGTTTTGATATCCCTAGCAAGTCGAGTGTTTGCCCAAGCACCTTTTTAGCAGCGGCGACCAGCTGTAATCGACTAAGCACTACATCCTTATCTTCACTGGCCAGTACTCGTACATCTCGATAAAACGAGTGTACTGAACGAGCCAATTCATGGGCAAAGTAAGCCAATGTTTGCACTTCAAATGTCTGAGAAATTTCTGCTACGGTTTCTGGCAAGCCATACAATGCTTTAAGGAGCGTCATCTCTGGGCCTTCGGCTAACATCAATTTTCCTGGTTTCGGAACTTGCTCACCCACCTCTTCAATGAAGCCATGTTGCTTAGCTTTTCGTAAAATTGATTGTAGCCGCACGTATGCGTACTGAACGTAATACACGGGATTTCGTTCGTTGCGTTCTTTCGCGATATCTAAATCAATAACCAAATGAGTGCGCAAACTGCGTTGCACCATAAAGAACCGCGCGGCGTCATATCCTATTTCAGCAATGAGATCTGAAGGCGAATACACGTTTCCCTTTCTTTTTGACGGTGTAAATTCCTTGCCGTCTTTTTGTAGACTGAGCCACTGAGCTACGACAAAATGTAATTTTTCTATATCGTTTCCGAGCGCCTTCATCGCTGCGGTAAGCTTGGATACTTGTCCCAAGTGATCAGCTCCTAAGAACGTAAAGATTAAATCAAACTCCCGATCATATTTGTTCTGATGATACGCAATGTCCGGCATGATGTAGGCGTACTGACCGCTACTTTTTACCAATACCTTGTCTTCTGCTTCTCCAAATTCAGTTGCCTTAAACCATACCGCGCCATCTTTTTCGTATACCAAGTTATTCTTCTTTAGCTTGGCCAGGGTGTGCTCGGCTGCCTGCGTTTTTTTCAAAGCGCGTTCACTGGTCCAGATATCAAAGTGAATACGAAGATCATCATGAATAGTCTTTTTGATCGCCGCTAGCATTTGTTCCATTGCCTCGGTGCTAATTTTCTCTATGAGGTCTTTATCCGTTAAGTCACTCTCAATAAATTCCTTACCTTCATTTTCTTTCCATAACTCAGTTATTTTTTTGGCGAGTCCAATAATGTACTCTCCTTGATAGAGGTCTTCAGCAAATTCAACTTTGATACCTTTTTGTTCAAGGGCTCGCCGCAGTACCGACTCTCCCAGGCGCGCTATCTGGGTACCAGCGTCATTGATGTAGTATTCGCGTGTGACATTAAATCCGGCAGCGGTTAAGACGTTCGCCAGTGTATCTGCGGAGAAAGCAGTTCGAGCGTTACCAAGCGTAAGCGGGCCCGTAGGGTTAGCGGAGATAAACTCAAGATTCACGAGCTTTCCTTCACCAATATTTTCTTCAATTACTTTTTCTTGCTCAATAATGTCGTCAACTTTACTGGCGAGCCAGTCATGACTGATCGTGATATTCAAAAACCCGGGTGGAGCCGCTTCAATCTTTCCAATATATTCCTTCTTTGGCATGTGCTGAGCAATGGCGCCTACAATGTCCAGCGGTTTTTGCTTTGATCCTTTGACCAAAGACAAAGCAATGGCGCTGGCGTAATCCCCGTGTTCTGGTTTATCGGTGTGTGCTACGGACACAGGTTGGTCCGGTTTTAGGTTATAGCCGGCCGCAATCGCTCCTTCCCGGATGTCTGCCGCTAAAGCTTTTTTGAGATTAAGCATAATGTGATTATAAAGGATACACTGGAATTACCTATGGACAAAAAGGAACAAGTAAGTGAGTCCGAGCTATTCAAATTGGAGCAGGAGAACTACGAAAAACTGGCAAAAAAATACCCAGATCAAATGGTGCGTTCCTCGCAGTATGATCCAGCTACCGCTTTGCAATATGTTGGTATTACTGGGGTTAATCCTTCGTTAACCGGCTACCTTCGCTACTATCCCCAAGACTTTATTGTTGAGGAATTAAAAGGAGAAGGTGACCAAACTACGATAGACCCATCGACAGAACCTTTTACTCAAGAGATATCTGAAGGAGAAACTATTTATGCTGACTTAGTAAAAATTGGCATTGGTACATTTGAAGCCATTAACCAGCTTTCTTCTCAAGTAGGTATCTCACCACAGAAAGTCGGCTATGCCGGGATGAAGGATGGGAGAGCCCTCACCAGCCAGCGAGTAAGTATTCGCGGTACTACTGTTGAAAAACTCAATGCACTTCCCAAAAGCCACTTCTTTATTAAACCCAAACAAATTGGCAAAGGAGCCATATCTCCCGGGCAACTGGTTGGTAACCGATTTACCATCACCGTCAGAACAGAACAAGATATTGATGAGCAAGCATTCTCGGAGTCGCTACAAAAGCTGGGAAAAGATGGATTTCCAAATTTCTTTGGCACTCAGCGATTTGGACATAGACTCATTAACCCGCATCTTGGTTTGCTGTTGTCGCAAGGAAAACCAGAAGAAGCCATTCGGGCGTTTTTGGTTGGCACTAGTCCATTTGATGTTCCGATTTACAAATCTATGCGAGTTAAAGCGAAAGAATCATATGGTGATTGGCAGAAGATGAAAAAAACATTTGATATCTTGCCATATAAGTTTCGGCACGAACGTCTACTGCTTGATGCACTCATAGCTGGCGATCGTCCCACTCAGGCTCTTCTAGCTATTCAGGATCAAGTACGATTCTGGTTTTATAGCTACGGTAGTTTTCTCGTTAACCAATTTCTATCTCAAGCCATGGCTGGGCAAGTTACTTCTCCCGATCCCCTTCCTCTTCCGCAGACAAGTGATGAGGCAGATCGTTTGTTTGACTATTATCTCGAGCGAGACAATACCAAGGATTACCAGGAACACCTACGCCCATACCCATTTTTACGGAGACGCTCTCGTACTATTCCACCGTGGATTACGCCCCAAATACACGGACATGCGATTAGTAACAAAAAAATTGTGGTAGTTAACTTTTCTCTTCCGAAAGCAGTTTACGCTACTACTTTTCTCATGTTTCTCTTCCGATTACATGGCGGCAACCCAATCCCAACGTGGGTAGAGGCCACTGACATTGATGCCAAAAAAGAAGTTGGTGCTGGTTCAGTGACAGCTACGTTAGAAAAACTAGAACCTCCGACCCAGAGAAGAGTTGTGGAAGGAGAGATATAAAAAAAGAAAACCCGCACTCACCAAGAAGGTAAGCGCGGGGTGTTGAACTCGGCAGGGGGGTCACGATGACTTCCTATTCCAAGTTCCAGCAACCTCCATCAACGACGAGACGGGCCGGAGACGGGAGACCACTCGGGACGCCGTCGGTCAGACGCTCCCGCATGTTCAGCGTATCGTTTCTCAAGCCGGACCGGTTGGGGTGGTTCGAGTAGATCCAGGCGTATTTGAACGAAGCCTGGAGGAGGTCATCAATCATCCCACGGGTTGTGTGGGAGATTTCCTGACCGATCTCAGGAGAGAACTCCACCTGCTCCGGGTCGAGATAGCGGATGACCAACCGGCCTTTCGGTTGTTTCTCGTCTTCTTCGACATGAACATCGATGAGTCGGTAACCCGCCTCCTCGAGTTCTGAGCGCCACAGATGATCAACGGTGACGACTTGGACCGTGGGATCCGTTTGCATGTCCTTGAAGACAAGTACCCCACTGTCGACTCGACCTTGGCCGTAGACGCCCTCAGCTTTTCTTCCGAGGCGTTCCGCTTCGTCGATGTGGCGCTGGCGGACGCTGAGTTTCTTTTCAAGGTCCCGATTCCAGACACGGAGATCGGGCTGGTCCTTGAATGCTCGGAGCTTTTTGCCACTGAGCGAGAACGTCAGCAGCAGAAGCGGGGCGATACCCACATCGGGCTTTCCCTCGTGCCCCGAGCATTTCCCGCAGCCATTCACATAGTTGCGGCAGCGGGCATCAAACTCCGTAAGTGCCCGACAGGCCATACGCACTTGAGACATGTTACGCATCGAAATCTCCTGTGCCTTGTTTGCACGTTCAGTAATGGAGACCGCTTTTCCAAAAGAACATTCAGAAACAGCGGTAATGCCAACCATTGGCAAACCCTAAGATATCACTAATATGATTATTTGTCAACATAGATTCCAGAAAGGCCTAAAAACAGGCATACTAGCCCTATATATGCCCCAAAAGAGCTTAGCAATTAATAAACGAGCCCGATTTGACTACGAAGTCCTCGAAAGCCTCGAGGCTGGGTTAGAATTGCTCGGCACTGAAGTAAAGTCAGTAAAAAGCGGGAATATCAGTCTAAAAGGGGCTTTTGTCACTATTCATGATGAACAAGCATGGCTCACCAATGCGGTTATTCCTCCATGGCAAATTGCCAATGCCCCGGCTACGTATGACCCTTCTCGTCCCCGTCGCCTCCTCATTAAAAAATCAGAACTTAAAAGTTTGATTGGATCTAAATCCTCCCAAGGATTGACAATTATACCACTTCGTGTCTATACTAAGCGTGGTCGAATAAAGCTTGCGGTAGGACTCGCTCGCGGGAAACGTAAGTATGAAAAGAAGCAGCAAAAGAAAGAGAAAGATCTTGACCGAGAAACGCAGCGACTTCTCGCCGGACGAGATCTTTAAAAGAAGTGTGGGCTGCCCCACAACTATTGGAAGCAATTCAAATAGGTACTGGGCATGACAGGCTTCGATGGAATGTTTTTTACACAATCAGCGCGCCGAGTGAAGAGTTATACACTCGTAAATACCAGTAGCTCATCAAGTCACGTGCAAACTTGTTTAACCGCGCGAAGACGGCGATTGCATCTGCACTCACCCCTTCGTTCGCGTTCGCTGTAGCTTAAAACCTATAGCCATCGTCTGGTGCGATCCGTCGCGCACTATCACGGTGTCAACCTAGACGGATTGAACTGATACGGCTGAGATACGTATTAGTTGACTTGCACTATCTCACTCACAACAAAGGCTTTGCTGTTCTGCTGCTTTGCGGTGAGTATCACTAGAACAGCTACGCGCGTAGAAGATTGAGTAATCGCGTTTCAGACGCGGGTTCAATTCCCGCCGTGTCCACCAATTTGACAAATAATAATTTACGTGCTAATATAACGGCACGTTCTTTACTCTCACACTCCACCCATTTCAGTTCTAGGATCTCCGCCATGAAAGAAATAACCGTAGAGGAGAGGGAGCAGTTCTTTAGATTCTGGATGACTCAACGCCGAGCAATCGAAGGTCATTTGTCTGCAGAGACGCTGTATTGGTTCAACGTCTACACGACGAAGGAAAACGTCGGCTACGAGTTCGGACAACTTCGTCCAGGGAAACTCGGTCAGTGGGACCTTTACTGGAATCTCACTGGCGAGCAAAGTGTCGGCTGCGACGAGAACGAGACGTTGATCGCTTCTGGTCTCACCGCCGCGGAAGTCGCCGAGGATAAACGCCGTGAACACTACCGTGAGAACTGCGTGAATCCCGATGATCCATTCGAAATCGCGATGTTCGACCGACTTCAGGACATGAGCCCCGAACAACTCGAAATCGAGATCGCCCGCTTGGAAACGCAACTCGCTAAAAGCGAGTAGGTCACTGCTTAAATAACCCGGTGGAAACTGACCACCATCATTACCCCAGTTTAGCTTCGGCTAGCTGGGTTTTCTTTACCAAAAATTCATGCCATTGCAATATTTTATCAAGAATGGTTCTGAAGATACGCCCGTCATGTCCACCACTTGACACAATTTAAATTTAAGAGTTTTATTATTCGTTAAGGATGGTTCTTTCCAGCAACAAACCTACGGCTTAACGTGTGTTAGGCAAGAGGCAAACCACTCTACAAAAGGGTTCTCCAATGAAGTTCGATATGACTATCACTGTTGAGGTTAACGCTGAGGCAGTACTCTCTTCCGACTACGAACACGATTGGCTGGATAAAATCTTCGAGCGGAACCGGCTGACGTTTCAAAAAGCTCTTCTGCAGTGGGCCAAAGAAACCTCGGAAGGGCAACGACTGATGGAGCTGCGGTTGGAATACCGAGGGTGTCGCTTGATAATCCTCGGGATGCTGAAGCGGAAAAGGTCAGGATTGGGTGTGGGTGACATTCTGAAAACCTCAACATTCTCGAAGAAGGACGCGAAGGCGGCAATGAAGCGACTGCAAGAGATTCGCGCGGAAGTCGGCGGCGAGTTCACAAGTGACCACGACACGTTGCTCGATAACGACTATCACTGGATTCTACAGCAGGAGGAGTAATTCCCTCTTCTCAGCCGGTGCAAGCAGAACCCGCGATTACATCAAGGGTTCTTTTTCTTTACTAATCCATGTCATCTGCAATATTTCCAGCGCTTCTCTTACCCTTACTAACAAGTCACCTATTATCTCATAAGTACTACTTGCGGTGTTTGCATTTGATCCCGCCGTGTCCACACTATAAAGTTGCTTGGTGCTAACTAAGCGACTAGTTTCACCCCTTTTGATGGATTACACTTTTTACATGGGTATTGAATCGGAACCAAAGATTACTCCCGAAGAAAACGACACACCTTCTGATAGCCAAAAACCAGAAAAATCAACAGGTAGTACTGACTGGTCGCGGATAGAAAAGAGAATAGCCAAGCAAGCAGCAAAAGATACGAGCGCCGACCAGCGTATTTCTCGTGTGAACAACTCTGAAAACCACACGCAGATAATACGTGAACAAGAGTATCAAAAAATTAAAGATGAGATGGCGAGGTTTAGAACAGAACATGGCATACAAAAAACCAAGGAAGAACTTGAAGAAGAAGACCTGAAATTAAGACAGAAGTTTGGATTAGAGTAGTCGCCAAGAGCGATCTCTTAAAAAACGCATCGCCACGCAGGGTAAACTCTTCTTCGTCGAAGGACTACAATTATCTCCATGCCCTGGTATCTCTACATCGCGCAAGCTCGTACTGGTAGATATTACGTTGGAATAACTACGGAACCAGAAAGACGGATACGAGATCACAATACTGGAAAAGGGTCTCGAATGGCCGTTAATCAAGGACCATTTACATTGGTGTATACATCTCCGGAACTTCCAAATCAGTCAGTAGCGCGAAAAACAGAAATTGAAGTAAAGAGTTGGAAACGGGCAAAAAAGGAAAAACTCATACAGGGCGAGATAGTATAACTGGCTAGGACAGGTTTTCGTATTCAACCATTCTCATACCCGAGTTGTGCTAGGATGGGCACATGTTAATAGATGAGGTAACAGTGCATTTTAAAGCCGGCTCTGGGGGTCGGGGTGCTGTCGAGTTTAGTAAGACAAAGATGACGCTCGGCCCGCGAGGAGGCTCTGGAGGTCGGGGTGCATCTATTTATCTCGAGGGAGTAGCTGATATTAATGCTCTTACCCCGCTTGCCAGTCGTAAAGCAATCCGAGCCCTTGATGGTGATCATGGTCTAGGACAGCTGACCGACGGACATGGTGGGGAAGACTTAATAGTGCCCGTGCCAAATAGTACCCGGGTAATAACGGTGGAAACCGGTGAGATTCGTGAGATTACAAAAGTTGGTGAGCGACTGCTGATAGCAGCCGGAGGCCGCGGCGGCCGCGGTAACTATAAATTTCGGTCGGCGGTAAATACGTCACCGAAACAGTTTGAGGAAGGAAAGGCGGGAGAGGAAGTGACACTTCGTTTGGAGTTGCGTCTTATTGCGAGTGTCGGGCTGGTGGGATTACCCAATGCTGGCAAATCAAGCTTATTGAACGAATTAACTGCCGCTCGCTCTAAAGTGGGCAATTATCCGTTTACCACCTTAGAACCGAACCTCGGATCGTATTACGGACTCATCATTGCTGATATACCGGGAATTATTGAAGGAGCTGCTACCGGAAAAGGATTGGGCGTTCGATTTTTAAAACATATTGAACGAACGAAAACATTGTTTCATTTGGTCTCGGTTGAGTCCGAAGATGTTGTGCGTGATTACAATACAATTCGTGCTGAACTGGAGAAATTTAACCCAGCGTTACTACAAAAGAAGGAATATATATTACTTTCTCATGCTGATATGACGAAACCAGATGATGTAAAACAAAAATTGGAAGAATTACGAAAAATAAATCCGAATGTTATACCTGTTTCCATCATCGACGACACTGCCTTAACAACATTGAAAAAGCTGCTAAACACATTAAAAGACGAGGAAGGAATTCAGGATACGTAAAAGACAACCTCATATCAACTAAGCGAACGTAAACAGTTGCTTAGGGACTTTGACCTCATTGTATTGGGTTCCATTTGGGAAGACATGAGACAAGAAGTGGGTCAACGTCTACTAGTTCCTTTTCTTCGCAACAAGCTCTATGTGAAGGATAACAAGGAGAAAAAGCGTACTACCCTTTTACTGTCTCACGGTACAAGCTTTACCGAGCATGATATTTTTCTCGTTCGGTCACGTGTCAATACTGATGCATCATGAACGCTCGTTCATAACCACCTTGTTGAGATATTCTCAGCGTGGTGGTTTTTTTGACACGCATTGACATTCAATTGATTTTGTCCTATTACTATCTCACGTCTGTTCGTTCCAATTAACACTTCTAGCAGGAGATGCCATGAACCCATGGTTAGTCACACTGTTGGCAATGATATTCGTTGGGGCAATGGCTGTTAACATCAGAAAGGTGGTGCGCAAAATTCAGCGCCGCAATCGAGAACGAGCTGAAAGCCACCGGGCAAGAGAAAAACAAAGGAAAGAAGAAAAACGACTGGAAATCATTAAAAGATATCCGCTCACCCTCGTAACATCCGCTGAATTCTCCGCTTTCCCTAGGCGAGAGGACTTGCCTGAAGATTTTCTGCAGGAATCCTTTGTTGGAACGCAGTTTGTTTTTGCTTCAGAGCAACCAAAAGATCCTGTTGTCATCGGACAAGTTGTCAAAGGAGACGATTTGCTTTGCAGTCAATGGGGCGCGGGATTGTGCGTACCAACATTCGGTATCAATCGCTACCGCGTACGCATTATCCCCTCCCCTCAGCCAGTGGAGGCATAATGATTCAGGCAACCACACCGGATCGTCGATCGAACAAATGGAACATCATCCTAACAGGCCCCAAGTCCGGCGAAAACGGTCGCTTCTCGGCCGAGATAGCTGAATTTGAAGGAACCGGGTTTGGCAATTCGGCTCCAGAAGCGCTCGGCGAACTTTTGATCCGTCTTTGTGCCCAACCGAAGTTCCCAATAACGATCGAGTTCCGCGAAGATCATTCATCAAAGCCGGACACCACGTGATACGTTCGTACCACTTGCGCGACTTCGCTCAAGTGGTTTTTTTATCTCACTGAAGTATATCCTCCGCGTACTCCCTCCGGGGACAATACAATCTGCCACAGTTGAACCTTCCGTGCGCGAAATGCTCCCGCAGTCGACAAAAGATAATATTTCCACATTCGGTAAAACGTATCACTATAACCGTTCTTAAGATTCGGCCAGGCAACATTAAAATTATGAAACCACGCCATCAGTGTTTTATCATAGTCCGCTCCAAAATTGTGCCAGTCTTCCATAACAAACAGCCCCTCAATTGCTTTTCCAATTTGTTTAACAGAAGGAAGCATCCCATTCGGAAAAATATATTTATCTATCCACGGATCAGTCGCTGTAACTGATTTATTGTTACCAATTGAATGAAGCAAGAAGAGACCCTCTGGTTTCAAAAGTGAGTGTGCCTTTTGCACATACGTCCGATAGTTTTTATATCCCACGTGCTCAAACATGCCTAAGGAAACAATGCGATCAAATGATCCTTCCGTTTCCCGATAATCTTCAAGACGAATATCCACTGGTAATCCAGCAACTCTTTTTTGACCAAGTGCAGCCTGTTCTTTAGATACAGTGACGCCTACTACTTTTGCGCCGTACTTCTCTGCCGCAAAGGCAGCAAAACTTCCCCACCCACAACCAATATCTAACACCGTCATCCCCTTCTCTAGCCCTATTTTCCGACATACCAGATCCAGTTTTGCTTCCTGTGCTTCTTCTAAAGTATGTGCTTGTTTCCAGTATCCACAGGTATATGTAAGTCGTTTATCCAACATGCCGGTATATACGTCATTACCAATGTCATAATGTTTTTCTCCTACTTCATATGCTTTGGATTGACGCTGCCTGTTCACTAAGAAGCTGGTAATAAACAAAGCTGCCAGGAAAGGATTAAATGTAACTCGCTCCTCCAGACCAGCTCGCAGAACACGAAAGAAAAATTCATCGAGAGCAATTACATCCCACCATGTATCCATGTACGATTCGCCTACACCCAGAGATCCACGTCGCAAGATGGTTGTGTAAAGGCGCTCATCATGTACTTGTATATCCCAGGGCCTACTGCCTCCCACCTCAATATCTACTCCCTTTAGAAGTTCAGTTATGTACTCCTTTGCTCTGTTACTCATTTCATTAATATACCTCAAGAAAGAATTCACTTGTCATGTACAAGAAAAAATCATACGGTGCGAATGCCTGGTGATCCTGGCTAAAAGGGTCTCATTGTTCTCTTTTGGCAGGAGTTCTTATGCCTTGTCAAATCTATAGCGACGGCGAAACACACGAAGAAGCTCTAAAGGCCTCAAGGGGATCATATATTCCCAGCCCTAAAGAAATTCAAGCTGCTTGCCTACAGATTCAAAAAGGATGGAGTGAATACGAACGAAAACGACGCTGTGGCTGGAAGTCTATTCCTTGGACTGTTCCCCGAGCCAGAACGGATGCTCATTTTCCACAACAGTAATCACTCCAGCTTTTCCAGCCGCACGCCCACCAAGCGAAGCGGCTTTTTCTTTGGATTCCGCCTCATGTCTAAGAACGGAAGCAGCAAACGAATTGCTTCTCGTTCTACTGTCAGGGAATCAACCATTGTTTCTTTTACCGTGTGCATTGAGGAAATGGTTTCAAAATCATGAAAGCGAACTGTAATCACAACGGTACGAGCACCTGTATATCCTTTGTCCTGAAGCAAAGAAAAAACACTGCGCACAACTTCACTCATCGTTTGAATAACAACCCCGGCATCAGATACGTCTTTAGGAAATGTCTGCTGCTCCCCAATAGATTTTCGAACGTACTCTTCCATCACTGGTCGATCATCAAGTCCACGTGCTTTTCGATATAGCTCCTCTCCCCATGACCCGAACTTCTCGATAAGATCATTTTCCGATTGCCGGTATAAATCTTTAATTGTTGCAACGCCTATTTCTTTAAGCCGCTCTTCGGTCTTAGGACCAATTCCTGGAATTGCCCGAACTGGTAGCGGTGCTAAAAACTGCTCGACCGCACTTTCATCGACGATCGTAAACCCATCCGGTTTATCAAAATCTGATGCAATTTTTGCCACTAACTTATTCGGACCAATACCAACTGAGCACGTTAATTTTTCCGTCGCAGCAATTTCTTCCTTAATCTTCCTCGCCAGTGCAGTTGCCGCTTCAGTTGATCCTACGTGAGATATATCCGCATAGGCTTCATCCACACTTCGCTGTTGCATCATCGGAGTTAACTTTTTAACGATAGCCATAATCCGATCTGAAGATTCGTTGTACCGACGCCAACTACCAGGCAGAAAAATAGTGGCTGGCTCTCCTCGCTGCTGGGCCAGCTGAGCGAGCTTCCAAGCTCTCGTTATGGGCATAGCCGAGCCAATACCAAATGCCCGAGCAGCATAATTAGCAGTAGACACTACGCCACGACCACTGCCACGTTGCGGATCTGCTCCCACGACAATGGGCATTCCGCGAAAACGAGGATTATCCCGCTCTTCAATAGCGGCAAAGAAGGCATCCATATCAAAGTGAGCTACAATTCGCTTTTGCATAGAGGTGTTTCTTTTATGTTCATTATATGGCAACGGCAGTTGATCTGCGAGCATATTTCCCCTAAGATAAGCCGCATGCCAGCTCGACGTAGACGATTCAGATATCGACCAAAGCCGCAGGTAAAACGCCCGCCGGCTAATGATGAGATCCGCTCGGAAACCGTGCGGCTCATTGGCGCTGACGGCACTCAGTTAGGCGTTGTTACGATTGAAGAAGCTCGTCTTAAAGCAGCCGAGGCTGAATCAGATTTAGTAATTGTTGCCCAAAAGACTGATCCGCCAGTTGTCCGCATTTTAGACCTCGGAAAACATATGTACGAGCAACGGAAAAAAGAGGCCAAACAGAAGGCAAAAACGAAGGGAAAGGACATTAAAGGTATCCGTCTTGGTTTTAAAACTAGCGGCAATGACTGGCAACTCCGACTGCAACAAACGGCTCGCTTCTTAGAAGAAGGACATAAGGTCAAGATAGAAGTGCGCCTACGCGGACGGGAGCGTCAACGAGCAGATTTAGCATACAAAAAGATGGAGCAGTTTATTACGGAAGTCCCAGGCGGCGCTCGCCCCGAAGATAAAATCTCTCGAGCCGGAAATGCCTTATCGGTGCTGTTGACGGCGGTCAAGAGATAATGTATCAATAGCCGTATGCCTAAACAGAAAACAAAGCGAGCAGCTATGAAGCGTTTCAGCGTTTCCTCTAATGGGAAAGTGCAACACCGAGCTGTCCACCAGGCACATTTCAATGCTAAAGCTACTGGTAATGAAACTCGTCGCAAACACCCTGATCAGAATGTTTCAAGTACTGACAGCCGTCGAATTCAAGATCTTCTCCCTTACGCCTAATATCTATGCCTAAAGCTCCTCGCAGTGTTGTTAAACGAGCCCGTCATAAGAAGTGGTTAAAGCGTGCGAAAGGATTCCGTGGTCGTCGTCGTACTGTCTTTAAGATTGCCAAAGAGGCTATTCTGAAAGCTGGTCAGCATGCCTATCGGGATCGTCGCAAGAAAAAAGCAGTTTTCCGCGCCGGCTGGCATATTGCCATTAACGCCGCTGTTCGTCCCTATGGTCTTTCCTACTCTCGGTTCATTAATGCCCTGCGAGAAAAGAAGGTCGGAATCAACCGCAAGATGCTGGCTCAGATGGCTAAAGAACAACCAGATCTTTTTGGAAAAATTGTCGATCACGTCAAGAAGTAATAAAATCCTCTTAGTATGAGGATTTTATTAACCGGCGGCGCTGGTTTCATCGGTAGTCACTTATGTGACCGCTTAGTTGAAGCTGGTCACTCAGTTATTTGCGTCGATAACTTCTTTACCGGACAAAAGAAAAACATTCAGCATCTTCTAGAAAAAGACACATTTGAGCTCATCGAACATGACATTATCGAACCACTTCGTGTTGAGGGAAAAATAGATCAGATATATAACCTGGCGTGTCCTGCTTCCCCGATTCATTACCAGAAAAATCCAATCCGTACCGTTAAAGCCAACACCATTGGCATGATTAATGTTCTTGGTTTAGCAAAAAGCACCGGCGCTCGTCTCCTCCAAGCGTCAACCTCAGAAGTATACGGCGATCCTGACGTTCATCCGCAGCCAGAGACATACAATGGGAATGTTAGTCCGCTTTCACCACGAGCGTGTTACGACGAAGGCAAGCGTGTTGCGGAAACACTATGTATGGATTATCACCGTGAACACGGTATTGAGATTCGCATTGCTCGTATATTTAATACGTACGGCCCACGCATGCACCCCGATGATGGACGGGTCGTCAGTAATTTCATAACTCAAGCCCTTGCTGACAAACCACTCACGATGTACGGCGAAGGAAAACAAACTCGCTCTTTTTGCTACGTCGACGATTTAGTTGCCGGGCTCATAGCTCTTATGAACAACGAAAAACATATTGGACCTATTAACATTGGAAACCCAACTGAACTCACAATGAAAGAGCTCGCAATTAAAATTGTGGAAATGACAGAATCTAAATCTCAAGTAGAGTACCACCCCTTACCAGAAGCGGATCCACGACAACGTCGTCCCGACATTTCACTGGCTAAGAAAGTGCTTAATTGGGAACCGCACATCCCTCTAGAAGAAGGACTCCGCAAAACAATTGAATATTTCTCGCAGCTCTAAAAAGCGCAATCTTGTCCGCTTTCGAGTACTTCTACCGTTGCAGTCGCAAGTACTTCTCCACTCCCCGTATCCTTCATGAGTAATTGGTGCGCACCAGCTTCAATTTCACAAGGAACTTCACTTGTAACCACCCCATCACTAAGGAGGGCTTGTGATAACCATATTTCCTTACTAGCCGAGCGAATATAGAAAGCAGCGGGGGTGCCTGTATCAGCTACTTCTAGGCCTGACCACTGTACCGTAAACGGCACTCCCGGGAGGATTGGCTGCGTTAACGTAAGTTGGGGAGAAGTCTCAGAAAGGGCCCGAATAGTTACATTCCCAAACATACTAACGAGTGCACCGAGCAGCACAATAACCAGTATTAACCCGCCAATGAGAATGACTTTAGAGTTCTTCTTCACGTATTAATGTTAGCATCTTTTGATATGTTTTGGTGCGAGAAAGCCAGGGAGCGTATTTATTCCATGGTGAATCCTGCGTTTGCATAAGTTTATTCACGGCCCGTACTTCTCTAGAACTTACTGCCTCTCCGGCCGCTAATGTTTTGCCGTTACGCCTATGTACGACGAACATGTGGGACTGCCCTGCCCAACCGATTAAGACAAGCAGCGGGGCTAGTAAAACAAGTACGGCATACATACTCATACCAATTGTCAGAAGCCAATCGAAGAGACCGTGTAAGAACCACGGAATAAAAAAGGCCATCAGGGCGTAGCGTCTGCCTGAAAGAAACTCAAGCGAGTTCTTAGCCAACCAAACTCCCATCAGTCCCGAGAAGCTAACATGAGCTAAGGTTGAAATGGCAAAGCGGAGAAAGAAAACGAATACGAGAGTATCAAAACTACCACCTCGGAAAAGATCCAGGAAATAAAGTGTGTTTTCCAGTGTCGCAAACCCCACTCCTACACCGACACCAACAATAAGACCATCAAATATTTGATCAATGCCTTTGCTAAAGCGGAACCACACCCGTAAAACAATATATCGTAGCCCTTCTTCAACGGTGGCTACAATCAGGAATGCAGCTATGGCAGGTAAAATTGCATCCTGCAATTCAAATAAGGCGAGAGTATCGGTACTGAAATAATGAACGGTGGCCGGACTAAGAAAAGCCCAAATCTTTTGACCCCCCTCTTCCAGCCAAAAGGCCGCTGGAATAAGCAAAAGACCGCTCACGAAAGCAGCTGCCATAACGCTCGCCGGGACACTGCGGTCACGACGACGTAAATACCATAGCCACAGAAAGAATCCAGCGGGTAGTAGAGCCAGCAAGAAGGCAATAATGGCAATTGCTGCGCCTGCAGGAAGGATAATCGGTTCAGCCATAGAATGAGTATAACAAAAAGCACCCAAAGCGGGTGCGAAATGGAGACGGAAGGACTTGAACCTTCGACCTTCAGAGTTGTAATTGCCCCTCGCGAGACGAGCAATACTCTGACGCTCTCCCACTGAGCTACGTCCCCAAAAAAGAGCTACTACCTAAGAGACTTAAGGGTAGTAGAAAAGGATTCTCGTGTAAAGGGAGATTACGGCTCTGCTGCGTTCCTATTCAGAATAATGGTGAAGGAAAACTCTGGGTTTTCGCGATCAAGTAAGTTTGTAAGTGGCGCACGTACTTCTTTCGCCCACGATAAACTTTTAATACGGGCATCCAGTAGCGTTAAGGAGCTGCGGTTTACCGTATCTCCAGTGACCATTATTTCTTCCTGGTCCGCATCAGCCGTAATACGTTCAACAAGAGTGCCGGGCGGTAGTACATTTAAAAGCTCGGTTATATAATCCCCCCAAATGATTCGACCTTGGTCGGCCGCGCTAGCCTGAGCAATGAGCCGATTCTTTTCTTCAATTGCTTGTTTAGTGGCTTGATACTTTCCTAGATATTCAGGAATAGTAGATTCCGCATCAGCTGAGGTAAAGAAAGAAACGCTACGTAACCCGGCCAACGTAGCAAGCGCTACCGCCGTCATAATAATCAGAGCGACATTTATGTTAAACACAAAACGCCGCAGTGAGTCATATATCCACTGTCGACGCAGAAAAGTGCGGCGAGGGGTGGGAAGGAGATTTATTTCCCGCATGTACCTATCCTAGCACGCCTATGCTTTCCGCAGGAGTGAGGATTTATATGTCTCTGGCTTATATGGTGGCAGCCGTACCAGCCGCACTTCCTTTTTGCCGGCATCATCCAAAAGACGACGAATAGCAGTATCACTTGGCTTTTGATCATAGCCCACCACCAGAACATCAAACGAAAGCTCTTTGAGCAGCCCATACCCCGATGCCTCGTCTCCAAGCATTACCTCATCAGCAATAGCCAGCTTTGTAACTGCTTCTACCCGTTCCTCCTCACGCACTGAAGGCTCTCGCCTCTTACTGTCCCGAATATATCCATCCCGGGACACAACAACCGTGAGGTAGTCTCCTGTTTTACGAGCCTCCGTCAAAAAATATTTGTGCCCCTCATGGAGAATATCAAAGGAGCCAAAAGCCAATACACGAGTTTGCGACATATCTTTATCCTGCCGCAGGACTGACTGTTGGGGAAGGAGAGGGTATCGGTGAAGTTGAAGGTGAAGCAGCGGTACCTGGAAACAGGCGGTTAAATCGAGCAAACGAGCGAGGAGTAAAGTTAATACGCTGCGCCCGGCGTTCAATGATGGACTGTAGTTCTTGCGTACTAAGCTGGACAGTAGCTGCTACCTGATCAGCTGGTATGATAGGTTCTTCAAGGAGCGAGCTAACCGCTCGCTGCCACACAAAAATTCCACTTAACGTCACGCTGGCTAAAAGTAATAACAAAAACATTGTTCGACCAGCTATAAATTTAGCCACCCGCCGGCCAACACGACCTCCTACTTGCTGCAATCCTTGTTTTTTGAAAGAAGCCATAGATTAAATAAGTGTTCTACGCTTAATCATCATGATTATTCCACCTAGCAGCAAGACACCGCCGATGCCGACAATTCCGACACTACTCCAATAAAGCGCATCACGCGGAGAAACGCCACCAAGATCAGTGGGAGCACCACGATTTTGAGTAGAATCACCTTCAGTCGCAACCGTTGCTGGAGTATTCATATAAAAGACGGCATTCATGTTAAGTGCATGGACTACTGCGCCATCCTTCGAACGAGCAGGTGCTTGGCGCAAGACAAAATCCCGCGTAAACATAATTTCCGGGAAATGCTCAACGGCATCAATATATTCAAATAACTTATCTGCCGCTCCAAAAGCCGTAATGGTTACTACCAACTGAGTTAAATTAATATCGCTCGCCTGGTTCGTGACTCGCTGAATATTTTCTACCTTCAGTTGTAACCCACGCTTGTCTGCTTCTCGTTCTAGTCGTTCTACTGCTTGCGTTACTTCATCTTCACTAATGAGTACTTGAGAAAGCTGCGCTGATGTCGCCTCAGCCGATTGCTCAACTTGCTCTAAGTCAGCAACAATTGTCTGAATATTGTTGAGCTGTAAAACCGCCGCCCGACGCTCTTCTACTAAGCGAGAAGTCGCACTCACGAGCCGCCATACATACGGTTGCAGCGCGGCTAAGGCCACCAAGAATAAACAACCGAGAATAAGAACCTTCACGTTAGATTTACGAAGTGTACTTACTGCTTTCATGTCGAGACATCTTGTCGTAAGGCTAGTCCCAAGGCAGTGGCAAAGTGACTAGCATCTTGTGGTGACATTTGAAATGACTTTTCTTCTTCTCGCACCAGATTTGTCCAGGGGTTACCCATCTGAATTGGAATGCCTGGAAATATTTCGGCAAAGATTTCAATGATGCCAGGCAAATTAGCGGCTCCGCCTGCTAACAAAATTTCTCGCACTGCTTGTTGTGAGCCTTCTTGCGTTCCTACTTCCCGGACAACCTTTTCTACCTTTCGCGCAAGTTCCAGCGTCGCAATACGAAGCGCCGTGGCTACGTCCTGATCTTGTTGTTGGCGCAATCCAATTTCTGCTTTCTTTTCGTCCGCTACCGCTGGCTGCAAGTGAAGCGAACCGGCTAATTGCCACGTAAGCGTGTCTCCCCCCACCTCAATACTTGTAGAAAAGCGCAGTGATCCAGCATTTACATAAATAATATTCGTTGTCGTGGCTCCTAAATCAACAATTAAAACACCTTGTACGCCTCTGCGATCAAGCGGCAAAAGGCTGCGAACAATTGCTTGTGCTTCTAACTCTAAAGCCGTGACCCGTAGTCCGGCCGCTTCCAGCACTTCCAGTAGTGGATTTACTACATCACGTTGAGCCGCTCCCACTAGCACCTGTCGACGCCCACTTAAATCTGGCTCACCAACTGGTTCCCAATCGATGTACATACGCTCCAAATCAAAGGGAATGTGTTGTCGTACTGCCCACTTTATGGCTTCATCAAGCTCTTCTTCCGCCATAGCGGGTAATTCAAGGACGCGCACAAAAGATCGTACCTCAGGTATAGAGGCAATAACTGATCGTTTCTTAACTGGCACCGGTGAACATTTTTGAAAGGCTTGGGTAATTGCCTCAATAATCAGGGGAGCATTTTGTACAATTCCACGCTGAAGTGCCCCTGGTGGCAGTGAACTCCAACAAACAGAAACAATATGTTGCGACTGTCCCTCCGAGACCTCCGCTACTTTAATAGAACGATCTGAGATATCTATGCCAACCATATATGTATATTACTCGAATATGTTAGGAGATACTCCTGGCGGATTCTCATATGCCGTCTGTCGATTTTCAATTGCAAGCTCCAGCTCATCAGCAACATCAACATTAAGTCGTACCGGCGCTTCTCTGTTACTCTCTGACAACTCCCCTTCTCGCAGAAGCAACGACGCAGCGACAGCTGCACTCGCTAAAGCCCCTACTACTAAAACAGTGTATTGCAATAAGCGATAGCGGTGCAGAAAAAGCGTCTGCACCCTTTCTTTAACGGCCACGCCAAAATGGCGGTGACGTAATTTGGTTTTTAATTTTTTACTTGGGGTTTTCATCACTTGTATTACTTACGACTACAATAATTTCAATTTCGGCGTGCCCGGTGATGGCAGTAACTTCAGTAGTCCGAGAAGTTGGTGCCTGGGCAGCGGACTGTGGAACAGCAAAGCTACGAGTCGAGAGTGACCATCTCTCTACATTTAACAAATAAGGCAAATGTTCAACACTGTGAGAAAAATCCACTATATTCTCCGGATTACCATCAACCGAGACTCGAACTGTAATATCTTGAATGACACCTCCAGCTTCTTCCGACTCGACAATTTCTGGAATACTTACTTCTACCTGGTGGCGTTTGGCTTGCGCTTCAATTGCGCTCACGACATCAACAATTTGATTCCGAGGCACGAGTAGATGCTGTATCCGACTGATATCAAATTCTCGACGAGATAAGTCAGCCGCCCGACTGGCTGATTCAAGCAGACGCAGTGGAGTTTGTTCTAACTCGTTTATAGCCGCAGTATACGCATTGCGAGCTGCCATTGCTTGGTTATGTAATATATAAAGTCCAGCACAAACCAGTATGAGGATGCCAATACGAATACTCCAATCTATCCAAAGTGACTTCATGGCTTGCGCGTTAAAGTAAATCGGAATGAAACATCAGGTCCACTAGCAAAATTCTGCAAAGGTGCTTCTACGGTTTTTACCCAGGGCAAACCCTCAAGATTTTTTTGAAATTGGAGGGTAGCTGATCGAGAATTGGATTGTCCGCTTATAGCAATAACTTTGTCCTCCACTGCAATTTCCACGGGAGCAATTTCGACAGCGGTAATTGTGACTTCAGCTGGTACCAACTTCAGTGCCGCTGCGACATCTGGTAACCACGGACGCTGATCGTACAGTCGCTCCTTTGCCTCTTTTAGGAGAGTATTAATCTGCTCGGTTTGTTGAGTGGCATTACTCGTTTTACTGGAATCCAAGGAAAGCTGAGCGCTCGCGTCACGAGAGGCCTGCCAAAATACTCCACATACAACACCATAGCCAGCACCGATAATAATCAACACTAAAAGAAGCGTGGTGTAGAGTGCCTTGGCTCGCTTTATATAAAGATATCGCACGCGCCGTTGCTTAGCGGCGGGCGGCATAAGATTAATTAAATCTTTCATAGAATAACAGGGCGAAGAGCCAGTCCGAGCGCTGTACTATATCGTACTGAATCTGTAAGTTCTACTGGTAAACGATGAGTGGCGTGTTCATTTACTACGTTTACCCATGGATTTCCGCGCTGCATATGAACGTTATCAAAATGCCGGAGGAATGCTTGTTCCAGCGTCGGTAAGTTAGAGCCGCCACCAGTGAGAATAATCTCTTTTACTTCATGCTGCGTATCAATGCTGCCGTAAAACTCAGCAATACTCCCCACCTCAACTGCTAATTCATCACTGACTGGAGCTAATTTAGCTGCAATTGTTTGCTGCTGGTCCTCAGAAAGAGTTTTGTAATCTCCGAGTGATTTTTGCTCGTCTTCTGTTAAAACAGACAAAGCGGCAAACAGACCGCGTTCCAGACTAGCCGTAAAGCGCATCGCGCCATGATCATGAATAATGACATTAGTAGCCGTGCCACCTAAATCAATAATGACAATGCCCTGACGAGCCCTTAATTCTTCTGAGATAAGGGAACGCACAATGGCTTGGCTTTCCAGCTCAAAGGCAGCCACATCAAACTGAAATGGTTCCAGGAGACTATACAGTGAATCAACAATTTTTCGTTGCGCTGTCCCCACTTGAATTTCTTGTTTACCGCTACCAGTTTTGTGAATGCCCGAAATAATGGGTTGCCAATCAATATACATATTCTCAATGCCAATCGGAATATGCTGGGCCACTTCCCAGCGAATAGCCTCACTAATTTCATCTTCTTCCATAGCTGGAACTTCAAGCACCCGTAAGAACGATTGTGTTTCCGGAATGGAAAAGACGAATGTTTCTGAACTTTTTTCCGGAATTTTGCAGTGTGCCAGTGCTTGCCGCAGTGCTTGTTCTAATTGTTTTTTATCTAAGATCATTCCGTTCTCCATAATTCCTTTGGGCATATCGCCTAAGTAATGGGCAACGTACTCTTGTGGCTTCGTATTCGTAAGCCACACAATTTTTATTGATCGATCTGAGATATCTATACCAATCATAGAGCTATTCTACCTGTTCCCACGACAAAAACTCGTATTCTCCGGCTGTAGGGAAGTATGGTGGCGGAGCATACAACAAATTTGGATCGTAACTCGCAGTTCCACTTTGGTATCCCGAAATGACTTGTCCGCTACCGTTGACCCAGGCAGTACCAGGAGTGAGGTTACTGGCAATCATACCGTAGCGTGTGAGGGTACTTTTAAGAATATGTGACCCGGTGTCGTAGTACCGCCGACCAAATCGTCCTTTTTGCGCAATGAAGGCGCCCTCAAGTGTGAGGTTACTCGGAGCAGCTGAATAAGGAATAAGTATGTTGCGTTGAGCAATAGCGGCAAAAACACGGCTGCCATCTTTTACACCACCATACGTAATATTTCCGTTTAAGATAATATCCTTATTCGTTGATGGCTGATCAGGCAGCACTCCCGCCGCTACAGTGATACGACTGCGGATATCACCATTGACCCACACGTTATCACTGAAAAAAAGAATGCCATTGGCTGGAACGGTTTTCGTGTGCACGAACGTTTTGTTATTAATGTCATGGGATGTAAATTGCCAATCTGTATCAGCGGCATATGACCAAATAGAAGAAGTCTTTTGCGTAACGCGGTAGACGCTATATGTATTATTACTGTTGAAGAGAAGATGATACCCAAAATTACCAGAAGGCCCATAGTATGTATTGGCTGCTTCTGCGGCCGCTTTCATATCTTGTAAATCCAGTGTCATACTAGCGTAATCAACTGGCGGTACAGGGAATTCCCATAAATCTGCATCCGATCCCGTTCCCCAGACTCCAGGCTTTGTTACATTGTTACAGCCATGAATTGGTTTACAGGTATAAGTTTGTTTTGCACTGGCCACAATACTATCAGACGTACCATCCATACGGATACCGCCATTGGAATGCACATATCCCTTAAGAGTTCCGCCATACCACACATCTTCATTCGTAATACTGGCATATCGAGCCAGTGATGGGATACCATATTGCGCTTCCAGTGTTACTTGTCGACCCGGTTGATTTTCCGTTATACCGACTGCCTGAATTTTAGTAACACTGCTACCTGCTTGCGGAGAAGTAAAGGTCAACGAATACTCTCCTATCTTTCCAGCAAATTGATCCGTTACGTCCTTTGTGACTGCAGCAAAATTTTGGGGGTCGTGCGCTAGACGCCACCGTCCGTAATTAAGTCCAGCCTCAGCAATTTGGAAGGCTCGTTCGTCCTGAGATTGCAGTACGCCTTGATGAAACTGCCGAGACGTCAACCCAGATAATCCAGTGAAGATAACGACGAACATCGTAACAAAAACGAGCGTCATAATAAGAACGCCGCCATAGGTAGCGTTCATATCAAAAAATCCCCTCCTGAAGGACTTCATGTAGCTATTCTACCGCGAGGGCAGAGGAAAATAAAATCCGGGCAAACGCTGGAAACGTATTGGGAAATGAAGTATGTGTTATCGCCAACTAGAAACAAGTCCAATCACTTGTTCTTGCCACCCATTAAACCCGTACGTAACTGGGGCCATAGCCACAAAACCCAGCACAAATAAAATTCCTAACCCTACCGCCGCCTTCTTTTTTGTTTCACCTGACAGTGTAGCATCCAGCCACCACACTCCCAACAAAATTGCGAAGAGAAGTGGCGTTAAATAGTGATAGAGAAATAGTGCTCGTGGGACACGCATAAGTGGAATATATGCAATCAGGTAACCAGCGAGGAAAATCCAAGCAATTCGGGGCCAGTGGCGTAAACCACTAAGCGCAGCTGAGAAGAGAGCAGTCAGAAATATCAAAGAAGAGCCGATCCAAATAATTGGATTTCCCAAGAAGTATATCCACTCACCGTTAGGACCCGTCCAATAAAATACCGAGCGGGTCATGACCGGCCACTGCCACCACTTACTTTCATACGGATGCGTTGCGGTGAGGTTATAGTTCGCTCCCAGCATAGTCTTGTGTTCCTTAATGACATCGGTAACAAAATTTCCGGTTGGTATTCCCCAGGCATCGCCCGATCCAGGGTTAGTAAGAAGTTGAAAGTGAAGAAACCAACCGCCTACATACACAATAAACGCTGACGCTAGAACAGTTGCTACTATTTTCGTGTAACGAGAAAACAGTATTGAACTAACCGAATGCTGTCGTAATTCTTCAGCAAGCGTAATAACAACAATACACATGACTATTGCGATTGCCGCCAGACCGGTAAATTTAACTCCGAGAGCTAACCCAGATAG
Source organism: Candidatus Anderseniibacteriota bacterium (assembly GCA_016197005.1). Taxonomy (GTDB): domain Bacteria; phylum Patescibacteriota; class Andersenbacteria; order UBA10190; family UBA10190; genus JACPWO01. Next base: position 143,134 of record JACPWO010000002.1, on the reverse strand, counting down.
TGCACCGGCAACAACCCACCACTTCCACTCTATCTGGGGCAGTTTTTTCATGCCGCGAATTGACGCCAAAACGGCACTGAACTCAAATAGGAGAAGCATACTGTCTAACCCAATAAGCCGCGACTGCACAATCAGCGCATTATTGAGAGCAATCGCCAAGGCTCCCACAATTGAAAAGGAGAGCGATACTCCCACCGCACGCAAGATTCCAAAGATGACGAGTGGAAGGAGAGCTCCCGCCAAGGCTGGTACCGCTCGCAGCTTCCACGGCGATATATCCCCATACGATTCTCCAATATGATCAAAATCAAACCCACCAGTATATCCCAGAATTTTGGCACCGCCGGCAATGAGTAACTTGGCGTGCGGCGGGTGAATATCAAAGAATCGCTCACCAGTGCAACAGTAAGCAGTTACAAATTTTCCAAAATGAACTTCATCAAATATGACCTGATTAGGATAGTTCAAGAATAGGCAATAAAGTCCCACTCCCAGCAAACCTAGGAATATCCAGATCTGTTTTTCTAATCCTGTTGCCATCGTGAAATACTAACGAAAATATTTCTTTAGGGACATACCCAGGCCTGACAGAAACTTCCTGGCGCCGATCCGCTGGGACACTGGACTGGTTGGTAATGACAACATCTACTAATAGACGATGTAGTTTCGAGTATACCGTCGCCACCGGGCAAACCGGGCTTTACATCATAATTCACTTTAAACGGTATGGTAACGGGACCGTTTCTTGTATTCCCTGCTCCTGAATCTACGAGCTCATTAACATGAAAAGATACGGTATATATAAGGTCTTGTTGCTTCGTTAAGGAGTGTATTTTTGTAGCAGTGATATCAGTGAGTCGATTGGGTGAGGTACCACCAGCGCTCGTTTGTTCCTGTGGTTCGGGTGGATCATTGCTGTAAATGGTAATGCCCGGGGCACTGCTATACCCTTCAACCGCTCGAATAACAGCTGGTCCAATATACCCGGCATTGTAGGTGTTTTGCGACGGGAGTTTAAGAGTGAAGTTCGTAACAAATGTCTCTCCCGGGTTATAACAGCCAGGACCGAGATTTGCCCAGGTAAGAGTGGGCGGGTTAGCTATTTCTGGTGCTGGAGTTGGGTTAGAAGTTGGGTTAGAAGTAGGTGTTGGAGTAGGTGTTGGAGTTGATGCTACTGGACAGGATGAGGAAGGGGTCGGAGCGGGAGTTGGTTGTCCCCAAGCATCCATAAAACATGGATCTAACGTCTTAATAGCAGTTACATTTCCGATTTTGCCGGTAGCTTTATTTACATAAGTTACCTGGAATCTAATCGTAAAATTATCAGCACAGGCTTGTGTTCGATCGCTACTGCTATATTCCAGCTGCCCGTCGTAGACGTTACTTCCGGTATAATTCCAATTTTTTTGCCTTTGACCTGAAACTTGGCCTCCTGGCTGAAGTGGGCATCCATCACTGTATGAAACGAAAGAAACACTCGTAATACCAACATATTGCAATAAGCCAGGATCAATTTTGCCGGTAAAATTGATATCTTCCATGACAGCTGGCAAGAAAAGCTGTGGCTTGTTAATGCACATCGGATTAGTGGTAATGGATAGAAACGGAGCAAAATCAGTACAGGCAGCGCTGCCAGTTGGAGTTGGCGTGGGAGTAGACGGCGACGACACCGTAAAGGTAATGGGCTCTGATTTACAACTTGAGGCTCCAGGCATCGTGGTCGGCACAACCAGCTGTCCGCCTGGACTATTTATCGGTGGAGCATTAAGCGTAGCAATAACGGTGTGATTTCCTGGGGCTGGATTTATACTTACACCCTGAGCAAAACCCCCCGAGTTTGAATTAAGGCCATAGCCGGAACCGGAATTTAAGCTTGAAGATCCCAAGTATTTACCATTATCAAAGTAATAAACTTCATTACTATTTGAGTCCGGATTTCCACCGTTCACATAGACTGCCAAATCCCACTTATAAGTAGGCGGCTTGACAGTGCCATTCTTCGGAGCAGTAACTTCTATAAAACAGGTGGTGTCATCAGCTGGTGGGGTCGGAGTTGCAGATGGTTCCGGAGTAGGTGAGACTTCCTTTTCGATGCCGTATGAAATATCCCTTACATAATCTAATTGGCCATTTGTTTGTCGGAATAAAATAATAGGAATATAGGTTTTGTAAAGTTCTGGTTCCACTCCAGCCGCTACCCACCGTCGCTCACACCCGGTTAGAAGTTCTGGCATGTTTCTTCCTAAACAAAGCTCGTTTTGCAAAAATTTGTCGATTTTCGTAATAACTGCCCCATCTCTTGACCCAATAAAAATTGGTCCGGCCCAGGTGTACCAACCCGGAAGATCTGATCCGTCTGTAGTTGATTGATAATTAAGATTCACATAGTATCCACCACTGTACGTTTCCATCCGGCCGTCATTAATCGCAGCAATCGTAGTTTCGGTCATGGTTTGCTCCCCTGTTTCTGGGTTTGTGATGGTCACTTCAACTGGCCCATCTGCTCCGTCCCATTCCTCGGGATTCTGAGGAAAATTAAGTGATATTGGCCACATGCGCGCTGTTTCCGTTGAATCGGCTCGAGATGTAAGCTCAACGAGCAGTTGAGCCGCTCCAGGATCCTGGTCAGTATTATTGTCAACGCGCAGCGAAACAATAATTCGTTCAACATTTGCCGAATTTGCTTGTCCTTCTTCTAGGGTATTTCCTTCCGAAGAAGCATAGGTGAATAGGTTTTCCTGTAATTCAAGGTTACGAGCGCCGCGAGTGACTGTCCGCACTTTTTCCTCGCCGCCTGGTTGGGTTACGCCTCGCTTGAGCTCACTGCCATCCAAAAAATATCGGACTGTCTCAATTTCTGCGTCATTATCAACATTAGCTGCCACCATAATTTCATTCGGTTCGGCCCGCAGCAGCCAATCATCTTGTACTCGATTCCGCGCGTCTCGCACTGTATCCGAAATAGTTTTTAATTGTTTTCGAGCATTTTCCGTTGTTAGTACTTGCTCAAATTGTTGCCTATTACTGCCAATACCGCGGCTAATAAACAAAGAAGTAGCCGCAATGACGAGACCAGCAATGCCCATTGCAATCACCAATTCAACTGCGGTGTATCCTTTTGCTTGTTTAATCCAATATTTATTCATATCACGTGTTAATAATCGTCAGAGCTATCGCCACATGGTTCCGTTACTGGATAGGCCCGACAAGTATCTAGCTGTTGCCCTTGACACTCAGCTAACACTTGTCCACTGGTTGGCACCTCTTCAAAGTAAATTGTAGTTTGATAGCCACCAATACACTCACCACTAACTGGATCTGCATTGGCAAGCTCACAGTCGGCTACACACATAAACGAGCCACTATCGTCTCCGCCGTCGCCTCCATTATCATCGTCGTCTGAATCCATATCAGAGTCACATTCCCATGATACACACGAACTATTTGGTGGTGTGCCCGCTGGACAACTGGAAGGTTGGTAGCTGCACTGTTCTGGTTCTGGGGTTGAACTTGGAGCTGGCTGGCCAGGTGGCGTAGGTGAAACATAATCATCTGAAGCCTCATTTCCCTCATTCTCACTATCTCCACCATCACCATCGTCACTAGCATTGCCATCATCAGAAGATGTTGGTGTTGGGTCAGGAGGAGAAGAGCTTGAAGGTGTGGGATTTGTTCCGTTGCTCCCATTCTCCTCCGATTGATCTGAATTATTTGATTCAGGTTCATCAGAGCTACCCGGAACAGGAGCGGGAGGTAACGAGACACTGCTGCCTTGCTCACACGCAGTTTCTCCCGGTATACAGGCAATAGAATCGGTTACTTCTCCTCCTAAAGAGCACTGACACGTCACCGCTACTTCCGAGCTGCTACCAGCCAAGGTCGATGAACCAGATGTACCCGATACACTGGCATCAGTATCAGAAGAACATGAGGTTGTTCCCGAAGAAGCCCAGGAGTAATAGACAGAACCGTTTGGTCCTTCAGTATGGTCACGTGTTCCTTGGACACCTACCCAACACCGCGGGACTGAGCATTTGCTCAAGATGTCTTGGTAAGCAATCTTAAACACATTGTTCTGATTTGATGCTCGATGAATAACAGCTTCAATAGCTCTGCACTCACCGCCGAACGCGAGCCCGTTAGACACAACTCTTAGTCCCTGGCTTTCTTCAAGTGTTGGTTCTTTTCCAAAAAATACCAACACAGAACTTTTTGCGGCAGGATCAATATTAATTGGCATACCTATACTTCCCTTACTTAAAAGCTCATTCGGTTTATACCACGCTTCAGTTAATGCTTGTGTAGTGTAGTTGAGACCGGCTTCGGCTGCGTAAAGGGCAGCCTCCCTGGCTTCGTCATGGACCGTGCGATTAAATTGACGATTCACATACGCCGTCGTTGCTCCCATAATCACAACGAACATACCAAAAATGACTGTCACCATTATAAGGGCACTACCAACTTTAGAATTGAAGGAGGAGAACTTCATTAGCAATTTCCTAAATATTCATTAAGATTGCTGCACCCGTCACCGTCGTAATCATCGGAACCAGAATAATCGTCTGAGCCATACCCGCCTCCGCTCGGTCCCGGTCCACCCGGTGAGGGAGGATACCAACCATATCCACCACTGCTGCCACCACCGTTACTACCCCCACCACTACTGCCACTACCACAACTATCGCACACCCAGGTGTATGACTGTCCTTCAACGGCCTCGTCGTATGATTCATCAATAACATTATTCCAATATGGATCAAAGACACGAACACTGTCGCCATTATTATCAAGCTCTATATTAGTATCCGAGCGATCAAACGTTGTGTAGTCGCCCGGAGGAATAATGGTGCCGGGCGGAATGAAGTAAGGCGAGCTGCCACCAGGTCCGTCATCAAGCTTCCAGCCAGTTAAATCAAGACTGCCGTTACCAGTATTGGTAATTTCAATGTATTCATCGTCATCAGTTGTTCCTTCCGGGTCAGGGAAAAATTCACTCAAGACAATTCCACCACTTGTTGTGTCACTACAAAAATATGCTTCGGCCGGGCAGCTCGTATCGGGATCGGGGGGTGATCCTGGACAACGACCATCAGATGGACAGATTACCGTATTACCAAAACATTGTCGCTCGCCCGGATTACAAAGCTGAACGGCTGGACAAAACCCACTAGCCGGACAGCGAACACTCTTATTTCCAGCGGGGCCGGGGCACGAGTAATTACCAGAGGTGCACGTAATAGGATTACTGAGACGAGTTACGATGATACTGCTAACAACACTACGACTACCGCCCCCAGCAGTATTCCAGGTAGCGGTAACAAATACCTTTTTGTAATCGGCATTCGTGGCGTCAAGCGCCGTGTTTATACCATTTCCCGGATCATCTTCTAACTCAACTCGAAATGAAAGATTATATTTTTGTCCATTCTGATTTATTTCTTGGTCGGTCAATAATCCAGAATCAGGGGCAGCCGCGGTGAGTGCAACCTGGTCGTAATCGAGCACGCGAACATACTCTATCCATTGATTCACAACTCCTTGAGCGACGGCATTACGCTCTGACTCAAATGAAAGACGGGAGCTTAGGATAATAAGCCCAGTGACGGCAACAGCCCCTACCGCCAACAGAAAAGCAGCTACCAAGACTTCTATAAGCGTGAACCCCTCCTGTTGTCTCATGTCTTTACTATACTACGGGTCAGTTGTCTGCCCTAGATTCGTCTTGAGATTGCGCAGTTGTACCTGAGAAGCTACTTCAATCGCATTCGGTTCCCGATCGGGATTTGCGTCTATCAATAAGTGAAACTGAATGTATTTTACGTCGGTTACATCGGCGGGCGTTAAGGCTACAGTGTCCTCCGGATAATCACCGTTGTAGTAAACAAAAATAGGATTAGTTCCATTCCGAATATTTCTTGCCACTACCGTTGCGTGTTCGTTTGCAACATTATACGTAATAGGATTTCCGCTTGGTTCCAATATGGCACGAGTTAAGTCAGTCCCATTTAATTCGTATCGTACTCGCTCAGTAGCCGCATCAGTATCGATATTCGCGTAAAACACCATTTTTTGCGGCAACATGTCAACCAAAGGATAGGCGCCGGTGTCTGCATATCGTATCTGCCGCATTTCTTTGGCAATACGTTTTAACTGTACCCGCGCAGTTTCGTTTGAATTAGATTGCAGCAGCGTGACTGAAGCCAGTGGATAGCCGGCAACTAAAAAACGCAGCAATGCAGTTATAAGCATTAAGCTTAAACCCAAAACGACTACGGTCTCAACAACAGTAAATCCTTTCATGGCGTTGAGAGTTGAACTCGAATGCGTTCACTTTCATCAACTGGTACCTGCTGAGACGAAGAGGTGAACCCTGGCGCATCAACAGTAAGCGTGTACGTAGCAGTAGTGGGAAGATCAGCAAAGAAAACTTGTCCCAAAACTCCTGTCCCTTGCTCTTCGGTGAACGTTGGGTTCTTTGTTAGTGTAACTGTGGCATTGTCAATTGGAAGTCCTTCACTATTCGCAACCGTGACGTGTAAGGAAAGCGGCGTATGCTCAACAAGCGTAACATCCAGGGTTAGATCGTCTCCGGGAAGCACAACAAGTGGTAACAACAAGCTCGTTTCCTTTATGTCATACCCACTCGTCTCCCCGTCTACTTGAAAGTTATATGAATCCCACACCAGCGCCGAATGGGTATGAGTTCCAGCACTGTTAGTTGCCGCAGTCTCATCAAGGACATATACGGGGTTACCACTACCATCAGTACCAATTGTCTTGGTACCACGGAGGGTATATGCAATATCCGGAACAGCAGTTGCCGTGGCATCTTTGGTATTTACAATCAGTGAAGCCGTCTCATCAATTGAAAATGTTTTACTGGTTAACGCCTTTAAAATCATGGAAAGGTGTCCATGATCTGCGTCAGGAACAAAACTGGCTGACGAGTCATACGTCTGCTCACTGGTATATCCTGCCTTGGATATTGCTAACGCGTAGGAATCAGCCTCTTCCGGCAGCCCCGGAAGAATAAGGCGCCCATCGCTATCTGTCTGCGTAGTCAGGTTAATAGCTGGGCTTGTATCATCATTTATTAAGACCACTTGCGCACTAGGAACGCCTACTCCGGCAGCGTCAATTACCTGTAAATCCAGTGTCCCCCCTAACTCTCCTCCCTCAATGCCGGGAGGAGCAATGTAAGTAATAAAGAGAACGGGAGACGGGTTGGAAGGACTTGTCCATGACACTTCAACACGAACCTGTTTGTAATCTGCGTTATATTCGTCACCATCTCCCGTGCCATCATCAGGATTACCACATTCTCCTTGATAGTCACCATGAGCTTGGTGAGCCGGCCAAGCTTGCGAACTAATAGTGAGAGTGTTTTCTGATTGAGTCCCCGGGCGATGACAAATGGTTATATGATCATCCTCTTCAGTTGGCGCAGCAGCCTTTCCATCATATTCATCGTCAACGTATCGAATGTCTGTTTTCACTAAATAATCTAAGCCATTGCGAGCAACTGTCTCGATCTGCAAAATAGGCCCCGTTGGAATACCACCAGACGTGCCAACGTTTACATAAGGAAGATTCCGTACCATTTCCATTCGTTCATTCGCAAGTGCCACTGCTACTACTCGTCTCTCCGACTCTTGAGCAGAGCGCAGTGATAGCAAGAAAAGACCGAAGACGCCGACGACAACCGTACCAATAAGAAACGTCGTTATTACGATTTCGATAATGGTAAAGCCGCGACTACCGTTCATGGCCGCACTTAAATTACATTCACCAATCCGTAAATTGGGGAGATGATGGAAATAGCCAGAGCACCAACGGCGAGACCAATTACGACCATGAGCACTGGCTCCATAACCGAAGTTAAATTCTTCATCGTCTGGTCTACTTCACTTTCATAGAAGATAGCTACTTCTTGTAATACTGCAGCTAGCTCACCTGTCTCTTCTCCTACTTTCATAATATTCGTCACCAGAGAAGGAAATAGTTTCTCATGTTGAGATAAATATGCGCTTAACTCTTTTCCCTGCTTCACATAATCAGCGGCCCCAGCAAATACAGCAGCATAGGAAGGGTGGGGGGTGTTTTCCCCTAATATCTGCAGCGTTTCAATGAATGGCACGCCGCTATCGAGCAGCGAGCTAATATTTCGGGAGAATCGAGCAAGATTCACTCGCTGAATAATATTGCCGATGATTGGCACATACAGCATCCAGTGCATAATGAATGCTTTCACTGATTTCACTCGTAGCAGCCCCCAACTTCCTCCAACCAGAATAATGACAATGAGAATAACGAGGTACCAGTAATGATGGAAAAAACCACTCGTGGTAATCAAAATACGAGTTGTGAGCGGTAACTCAACATCAAATCCTTCGAATACTTCTACTAACTTTGGAATCACGAATATCATCATCGCGATTCCAACGGCAATCAGGGCCAGCACAATAATGGCTGGATAAAGAAGACCACCCCGGACAGCACGCTTGAGTTCAAATTCTTTTTGTAGCTGTTTGGCCAAAATTTCCAAAGACTCTTGTAAACGTCCGGAAGCCTCACCGACACGAATGAAACTAACAAATAGCTCAGAAAACACATTGGTATGTGCTGCCATACTTTCGGCCAGCTGCTGTCCACGCTCAATTCCTTGATAGACCGACTGCAGCGCCGCTTTCATTGGTTTACTCCGCGTTTGTTCAGCCAGGGCAGCCAGTGAGCGCTTCACATCTAATCCCGCTCGAAGCATAAGAGCGAAGTAACGAGCAAAGAGTAATCGCTCAAGCACTGGAACATGGGCCAGGAGAGACGCAAATATAGAATCGGCCGGACTTTTCCGTTTCTTTTCCTCAAAACGAGTTAGTAAAACTCCTTCTGACAGAAGATCTTGCCCGAGCGCCGTATGCGAGACTGCTTCCCGTGCTCCGGACACAACTTCTCCAGTGTCTTCTCTTCGCCCCTCAAAAGAGAATATTGGCATATATAAAGTATATCTTATTCTTTAGCGACTCGAAGAATTTCTTCCACACTGGTAATACCTTGGGTAACTTTTATCATCCCATCTTCAATCATAGTCACCATTCCCTGCTCTTCCCGTGCCTTTGTTTCTATATCCTGTGAAGTAACGTTCGAGGTAATTAATTTCTGAATGGCTGGACTTAATTCAAATATCTCGTAAATACCCAGTCGTCCGCGATAACCATCTTGGCATTTAGGACACCCTTTTGGTTGGAAAATAGGGATGTCCTCCCAAGCAGCTTCCTTTTTTACTGCTCCTTGTTCCTGAAGCACTTTGAGCATGTGCTCAATATCTAAAGCGGCTGCCAGGCTATCCATAATCGTTTTATCTGCTTTTCCGGCGACCTTACATTCTTGACAGAGTTTGCGGACAAGACGTTGCGCCAGCAGCGCATTAGCAGTTGTAGCAATCAAAAATGGTTCTACTTTCATATCGAGCATCCGAGGCACCGCTCCAGCGGCGCTATTGGTGTGTAAGGTGGAAAGAACCATATGTCCAGTCAAAGCAGCATTTACCGCCAAGGAAGCGGTTTCTTCGTCACGGATTTCACCAACCATAATAATGTCGGGATCTTGACGAACGAGAGCGCGCAGACCCGTAGCAAAATTCAGTCCAATTTTGGGTTGCACTTGCGTCTGATTAATCTTTTCCATCCGGTATTCAATTGGATCTTCAATGGTGCTGATGTTTACTTCTGGCTGGTTAAGCTCACGCATGGCAGCGTAGAGCGTAGTAGTTTTACCAGAACCAGTTGGGCCAGTAACGAGCACCATACCGTGCGGTTCATTAATATTTTTGCGGAATACCTTGAGCGCCTTGTCGTTCATGCCGATATCATCAAGCTTCAGTCCTTGTCCAGATTCATCGAGTAAACGCATAACAACTTTTTCGCCATCAAATACCGGGAGCGTTGAAACACGGAATGCTACCTGGTAATCATCACTTTCTAGTTTAAAACGTCCGTCCTGAGGCAGACGATGTTCGTCAATTTTGAGACGACTTAAGATTTTTATACGTGCCACCAATCCCGCCATCACCGCTTTCGGGAGCGTTAGAACATTGTGCAGCAGCCCATCAACTCGATACCGTACTATGAGCTGGTCTTCCGTTGGTTCAATATGTATATCTGAAGCTCCCTGCAGAATAGCGTGCTTCAAAATTGCTTCTGTTATTTTAACTGTCGGCAGGTCTTCGGCTACTTTTGTCAGCTCTCCCGTGCCAGTAACTGTTTGAGCTTGCTTAATTAAGTTGGAAAGCTCGGCTTCAAGAGTATCTTGATACTGTGCTAAGACTTTGCGAATACTCGAAGGCGAAGTAATAGCTACTTCTACTGGTACATCTACTTTTTTGCGGATGAATTCAACAATCTGCCGATCACTTGGATCAGCCATTGCTACCTTTACGAGGTCGGGGGTTTGTTCATACGCGACAATGCGATGCCCACGCGCGGTGGATTCAGGGACAATATCGAGGATCTCTTTCGGAATCTGCATCTCGCCGACATTCACATATGGAATTTCTACGGCCGCAGCGTACGCCTCCATATATTGGTCTTCGTTTACAACCTTGCCATCCACTAACAGTTCGTATAAATTGGCGCCGCCTTCAATCTGACCACGCAGCTGATTAGCTTGCTCAAACGTAATGAGCTGCTTCTCGGCTAGCGACTGAAGGATTTTGACGCCGGTATTTTCCGCCATTCGAAAAGTATAGCATATGCCTGCTCCTGCCGAGCAGACACGAAGTGACTATTGAACGGTAATTATGCCGGTAGCACTGGGGTTAAGATGATCGTGCATATTCCAGCTACCCGTCTTGATAAATGTGAATGAGTATGTCTCGCCTGTTTCTAGCCCATGCTTAGCATCAAATCCTGGTAAGGCTTGATGGGTAGGGTGAACATCAGACGCAGGCCAGTGCTTCGCTTGTCCATTATTTGTAAATACAACTGTTGTTCCCGAAGCAATACTTACTGTGCGAGGAGTAAAGCCAGTGTCATCAATAGAAATGGCAATTGATTCGGCAGTAGTTGTGTTCTGTTGGGTCGTTCCAGCCGCGGGGCTTACGCTTGGCAAAAGAGACGTATTAGGAGTTGTGCTCGGCTGCAGCTGAATAAACTGACCGCTATCTGATGCTGGTGCCGTTGCGTCCTGGAATCCTGGAGTTGGTGTTACTGCTGGTGCCTCGGCCGGAGTTCGAAAAGCGAACATACTAGCTACAGCTACGATAATAACTACCCCAACAACTGCTGTTATAGTGCCTGTTTTCATACGTTAAATTGTACGCCCGCGTGAGAAGCGAATCAATGCTATTATTCCCCTATGCCGGAGGGTATTGTTGCTGCGCTAAACGCAGTTATAAAAGGAGGAGTAGCAGGTGACTTAGATACGCTGACACGGTACAGCCGTGATGCCAGCTTATTTGAGCTTGTGCCGCAAGCAGTTGCCTACCCCAAAAATACTGAGGACGTTCAAGCGCTCGTACAATATGCCAACCAAGAAAAAAATATTTCTTTGACTGTACGTTCTGGGGGCACGGACATGAGCGGTGGAGCGTTAACCGAATCTGTGGTGGTTGATGTAAACAAACACATGAACCAGATCGTGCAGATAAACGACCACGAGGCGGTAGTTCAACCGGGGTTGTTCTATCGCAACTTTGAAAAAGAAACGGAAAAATTGGGAGTACTACTCCCATCGTTTCCCGCATCGAAGAGTTTGTGCACGGTTGGCGGAATGGTTGCGAATAATTCTGGTGGCGAGAAAACACTGTCGTATGGCAAAACAGAAAAGTATGTGAAAAACCTTAAGGCGGTGCTGGCCGATGGAAATGAATACACATTTCGATCACTTTCACCAATAGAGCTTGAGAAAAAGAAACAGATGCAAACATGGGAGGGAGAAATTTACCGTCGTATCAGTAGCTTACTTGAAAAAAACCGTAAACTTATTAAAAAAATGACTCCGAGAGTTTCTAAAAACTCAACTGGATATAGTCTGTGGAATGTGGAAAAAGACGGACGTTTTGATTTAGGACAACTGCTGGTTGGCTCTCAAGGAACACTTGGCATTATTACTGAAATTACTTTTCGGTTAATAAAGCCAAAACCTCATTCGCGCATGCTCATTATGTTCTTGCGTAGTACCGACAACCTATCTCAAATCATTCCAGCTGTTTTACGGCATCAACCAGAAAGTTTTGAGTCATACGATGACAATACGTTAAAGCTCGCCATGAAATTCTTTCCACAGCTCCTAAAACAAATGAAAACTAAGATTTTTTCACTGGCCCTTCAGTTTATTCCAGAAGTAAAACTCATACTCACCGGCGGTCTTCCTAAACTTATCTTAATTGCGGAATTTTCTGGTTATGACGAAAAAGAAATCATCATGCGAGTGCGTGCTGCCGAACAAGGAGTGCGCAGCCTCGTTACTGCTACTCGTATCACTCGTAATGAAAATGAAGCAGAAAAATATTGGACGATTCGCCGTGAAAGTTTCAATTTGCTACGTAAGAGAGTAAAAACGAAGAAAACTGCTCCTTTTATTGATGACTTCATTATTCAGCCACGACATTTGCCAGAATTTCTGCCGCAACTGGAAAAAATCCTTAAGCAGTATGATATTTTCTACACGATTGCCGGACACGTCGGAGACGGAAATTTTCACATCATTCCTCTTATGGATTTAGCTGATGAAAAACAGCGGGCTATAATTCCGGAACTGTCTGAGAAAGTATATGACCTTGTGTTTGCGTACAAAGGGTCAATGTCGGCTGAGCATAATGATGGATTAGTAAGAAGCCATTATCTGAAAAAAATGTACGGTGAAGAAGTGTACAAATTATTTGAAGAAGTAAAGAATATTTTTGATCCGAATAACATCTTTAATCCTGGTAAGAAGATTGGTGCGTCGAAAGAATACGCTGCAGAACACCTTATCCGAGGCTAAAAGCGCTTTGCACGATTACGATTTATTAATCTAGAAACTTGAGTTCCTGGATCTCTTGCCATACACGCTTAAGTGTTTGTGCAAGTTCTTCAAGATCTTTTCCAGTTACTTCAATTTTTTTCTTTACGAATTTTCCAGATTTAGTCGGGCGAATAAAGTCTACTTCGCCAGATATTACATCATACTTAAATTCCGGTGACTGCTCTGCCAGAAGTTTGTAAAACACAATTTGCCGGTGGTAATCCCCACCTGGTTTGAGACGAACTGCTGCTTTTTCTGGTGCACCGGTTTTGTAATCAACCACATTCACTTCTTTATCGTTTATTAGCTCGATCTTATCTATTTTTCCTGTAATAGGAACACCATCAACACGTACATTGTGTGATCGAAAGTCGTACTCACCTAACGTCTTTGAAACAAATCCAGTTTTGTAAAAATCATAATACCCACCGAGCTGTTCATTCCCTACTGCCAAAACGTCTTCAAATTCCTGTTTAGTCAGTGCTTCGCGCTGCAGATGACGTTTAAATCGCTCAAGTAAAAAGGATCGTGGTGGTAGTTTACCGCTCTCACTAAAGCGGCGGAAGAAATCGTCCAGCGCATTATGTACCGCTGTTCCCATTGCTTGGTAAAACGATCGCACTGAAGGAATACGCAATATATGCCGGGTATAAAACAGGTGTGGATCTTCCAGGTAGTGATTGAGATGCGTAACACTCATAACGTAGCCATCAAGGATCTGTCTGACCCAATCCTTAAGATCCGACGAAGAAGCAGGTGGCGATGAGCTGAGTTCTCCTTCTACTAAGCGCTTTCCTGCATCTTCACTCTTCTCCTGTTTCTCAATTGTTTTAAGGGTCTCTTCTGGCAGTTCATGCAAGAATAGGGATGGCGCGACTGGCTTTTCGGCAGCGTTTACACGAGCGCGGCTAATTGTAATATTTTTCTTAGCGCGTGTAAGCGCAACGTAGAGGAGACGGCGTTCATCTTCTTCCGCTTCTCCCTCAGCCACCAAGTCTCCTTTTACTAAGCCGTCTGGCAACGGTAATCGGTACGGCGTTCTGCCTCCACCCCATGACTTGTCTATAAACCGCGGAAGAAATACATACTCAAATTCTAATCCCTTAGCTTTATGGGCAGTCATGACGGTTACACTGTCTTTTCCCAAACGTCGTTGCGGTGTCATCAGTGGCACATCATGACGAATGTGTAGATCAATGAGCTCAACAAAGTCTTTGAGAGAAAAAGAATGATCACCTCCAGCAATTTCTTTTGTCTGCTCGAGCACTCGACTCATGTGCTGAAGAGCGGCTAATCCAGTTGCATCGTCTTGAATATGCTGCAGCCAACCAGATTCTTCCAACATCGTGGTGACGAGATTGGAAATAGTAGTGTTAGCAGCAAGTTTCTCCCAAGAAGCCAAGAGCTCTATCAGCTGAATAATTTTGGCTGGGTTTTCAACCCCTGCTTCTATCAATAGTTGCTTATCCGTAAATGTTGTCGTCAGAGTTCGTCGCTGCCTACCCGCAGCGTGAATGGCACGTAGACTATCAAGCGCCGAGATATCCCACCAGGAAAACCGAATAATATCTGCCAGGAGATAATCGTTACCTGAAGGAGACAGAAGATAACGCCAAATAGACAGCCATTGTATAACAGCCGTCTGTGCTAAAGCATTTTCACCAGCCGCCAGCGAGGCTCGTATGTTAAATTTTCTTAACGCCGGCGCAATGTCCGCTGCATCTCGGTTATACCGAACAAGTACCGCAATTTCCTTTGGACTTACTCCCTTCTTAAGCAGGGTTGAAATTTCATCAGCCAGCACTGCCACTTCTTGTTCCGAGGATTCGACAATGTACTGGGTAATGGGCTTCGGAGTAATTTTTGCTTGTGGGATAAGGTCAATTGAGACCCCCGGAATTAATTTTGCGAGGGAATATTTACTACGAGAGATAACAGCGGCAGCGGCATCAAGAACTATTTTCTGACTGCGGTAATTTTCTGACAGCGTAATAACCGCGGCATGTTCTTTATATTTCTCGTAGAAGGCTAGCATGTTAGCCAGTGATGCTCCCTGAAAACGATAAATAGATTGCTTATCATCGCCAACAACGAAGATATTCGGCGTCTCATCAAAACTCCCCAGAAAATCTACTACTTCGTTTTGAGCGCCGTTCGTATCCTGAAATTCATCAACTAAGATATATTGGAATTGCTCTTGGTAGTCGGCAAGTAAATCTTTATTCCGTCGAAACTCCTGCACAACCAAGATAATCATGTCTTCAAAGTCATACCGTCCGTTTTTCTGCAGCGCTTCCTGATACTGCTCATATACTTTTTTGAGTTCTCGCCACCGCGGCACATTATTTTCAATGCGAGTAAAGACACGTTTCAAGTCATTCTTACATTTTGTTCTGGCTTTACCGGCCGTGCGCTTATCTTCAGCCGCTTCCCCCATCGTTATAAAATTACTCTCAACATCTTTAAGTTGCTCATCAAATACTGCTGGCAACTTATGTTTTTTCGCAGCGGCCAGAACACGCGCTAACACACTTTCACAGTCTTTATCCGTACGATCAGTTGGCTTCTTCTCGGAAAAAGTTTTTACCTCTTCTCCAACCTCTTTCGCAAACGCTGCTAGCTTTTTCACAACTTCCGAAAAATCTTTCGGTGAAATGTCTTCCTGTTTCAGTGCTTGAATATGCTGTACGCAATCTTTTAGGTAGAGGTACGGGGCAGTAAATGGTTTAAGTGAACTCGTACCAGGAAGGTTATCCAAAATATCTTGCATGAGCTTGACCCGTTCCACTTCCGCTAGTGGTTTCCAATCTGATGATAAGGCAAAGATTTCCGGGTGATCTTGAATAACCTGATTGCAAAACGAATGAAAGGTACTGATGCGGACATGATAAGCCGAGGAACCAATCATATCGGCGAGACGCTCCCGCATTTCAGCCGCGGCTGACTCTGTGAATGTAAGGCAGAGGATATTCCACGGATCCAGTTGTGTTTTTTGGAGAATATTACCAATACGCACCGTGAGCGTCTGGGTTTTACCAGTGCCTGGGCCAGCCAGTACCATGACCGGTCCATCAATAGTATCTACGGCCTTCTTTTGGCCCTTGTTTAGCCGACTGTAGGCTTCTTCGAAAGCTGAGGTTGTTTTTGTAGCCATACTAGTAACCATACGCCAAGTGCCAACAGGGGCAACGTGTATACCTGCCCACGTGTCAGACCCCATACCTCTGGCCAGGGATCATCTCGCAGGAATTCTATACAAAAACGGAGGAGACTGTAACTAATAAGAAAGATGGCCGTAACTATTCCACGGCGTTTTTCGTCTGTTTTTCTAAGAACGTAGTAACAAAGACCAGCAATACATAAGTCCTTTGCAACTGCTAGTAGTGCAAAGTTACGAACGAATAACTCCTGGTTAATCCAGTTGCCCAGTCGTCCTAAAGCCAAGGCTAAAGCAACCGGTACAACTACAACATCAGTAAGTTGCAGAAGGTTTTTCATCGTAGTATTTAGGCGAGTGGCAAACCAAACTCCAATTACAACACCTACTACTCCACCGTGTGATGCCATTCCACCCTGCCAAATAGCGAAAGCTTCCAGTGGATACTGAAAAAAATATGTTGGTTCATACAACAACACATAACCTAATCGTCCCCCAAGCAAAGCACCTATGGCTCCGTAGGCAATAATTCGAGTCCACTCATCACGAGAAAGAGAGAGGTTTCGATATTTTTGTAATTTTGGTATGAGGTACCATACCAGCCAAAAGGAAATTGCCCAGAGTAAGCCATACCAACGAACTGTAAAACCATTGATCTCCAAGACAACTTCACGTGCCGGAAAAAATTCAAACATTTATTATATCGCCCTTATGCTAGGTGTATACCCTCATTTTCAAATGCTTCTCGAATAGCTAGTAACACTTTCTCGTGGGTGTCTAAATAATCTGAGTAGTCATACGTCCCGACAAAATAAGCTACATCGAATGTTGTTTTATCTTTAGCTAAAGAAATAACACGACACCACTTAAATCGACCGTGGCCGTCCATGGCACCGGCTACCAGAACGGGAATCTGCTCAAGCTTCTGCCGAGAAAGAGTTGGATCTACAGATATCTGAAATGTTACGCGCCGTTCCTGCATGTGTCGGTAGTTGCGAATACGAGAAGATGCCAAGTCCCTGTTAGGAATAATAACTTCCTCTCCAGAAAGAGATTTGATACGAGTAGTTTTCACACCAACTTTCTGCACCGTGCCTTTTTCTCCAGCGACTTCAATAAAGTCACCAGGAGCAAAGGGTCGATCAAATACAATAGCGAGGGAACTAAACAAATCCTCCAGTAAACTGCGCGCACCAAGCGCTATAGCTAACCCTCCAATACCAATACCAGCTAGAAGTGACGTTACATCAACACCTAAATTGGAAAGGACGAACAAGAGAGCCACTGACCACAGCACAATTTTCGCCAAACCGCTGACAATACCCGAGATTGCTTTCCGCGCAACATCTTGCGCTCCGGCCAGACGTGTTTGTATCAAGTAGTCAATAAAGATTTGAAGGGTGGCAACTACTTGCCACGTTACCCAAAGCAGCAAAATAACATTCATTACTTTTTCTGGCTGTCCCTCGAGCGTCAGCAGACGTGTTGCCCCATAGAAGGATATAAAAATATAGAAGGGTGGACGGATAGTGTCGAATACTTCGAGTAGTGCATCATCGATATGCGTTCGGCTCCTAACAATGACTTTGGAGACACGGTTAACAATGTAGAATTTCACCAACTTTAAAATAACGAGTGCAACGACAAAGAGTATGAGCGCTAGCGTGTAGTCATTTAACGTATTTCCCCATACTTCGGCTTCCCAAAAAGCCCCCTCGAGTAGTGCCATCCCTTCATGGTAGCAAACCTGACACTGCCCTGCTACCATCGCCATATGCTGCAGAAGCCCCCTTTATGCGTAGATTTAGACGGAACGCTGACACTTTCCGATACAATGGCCGAGGCTTTGTTTACGCTCCTCAAGGACAAACCATTCATGGCACTGCACGTTTTTCGGTGGATGAAGTCCGGGAAAGGGGCCGGTAAACATGAAATTGCCTCACGGGCAGAACTGGTGGTGGATTTACTACCTTATAATGAAGCACTTATTGAGTATTTGAAACACGAAAGGCAAAATGGCCGAAAGTTGTATCTGGTGACGGGAAGTAATGAAAAATTTGCCCGTATGGTTGCAGAACACATTGGTCTTTTTGACGACGTCATCGCTAGTAGCAAAGCGCGGGGAATGACTGGCTCTGACAAAGCCGCGGCTCTGATTGATAGGTTCGGTGAGGGAAAATTTGCCTATGCCGGTAACTCCATGGCTGATCTAATTGTTTGGAAACATGCCAGTGAGCGAATCTTGGTAAATACTTCTCGTGGGGTTGCAGAAGCTGCCAAAAAACTTGGGCCTATCTCACAAACAATTGGTGAACATCGACTTTCACTGAAAGTCTTTTTGCGAAGTATTCGCTGGCATCAATGGATAAAAAATCTTCTTATTTTCGTTCCTCTGCTTACTGCTCATCAAATATTCAATATTCCAGCATTAGGTATGGCCGGTTTTGCTTTCATCTCCTTTAGCGCCATTGCCTCCGCAGTATATCTTTTAAATGATTTAGTTGATCTTCCGGCTGATCGCCAGAATCCTCACAAAAAACACCGTCCACTTGCCTCCGGAAAGATGACCATAAAAACGGCTCTTATCTCCGGACTTACCCTGGGTATTTTAAGTTTACTCATAACACTCCTTCTGCCGCTTCCATTCTTGTGGCTCATTCTTATTTATATCGTTCTCAATCTGGCGTATTCTCTTCGCCTTAAAAAAGTTATTGCTCTCGACGTTATCCTTATAACATCGCTCTATGTCCTGAGAATTTTTGCTGGCAGCGCGGCGACCGGCATTCCTGTATCTCCATGGCTCTTGCTGTTTGCTGCCCTCATTTTCTTTAGCTTGGCTTTAATAAAACGAGTCTCTGAGATTAGTAACCTTGAAGAAAGCGGACGCAAAAAGGCCACCGGTCGAGGGTACACCGTAACTCACCGCAAACCTCTAACAATTCTTGGACTTATTTGCAGCTATCTTTCTCTAGGAGTACTCGCGTTGTATATAACCAGTCCGGCGGTAACTCCTCTATACACAACACCGATCCTTCTCTGGCTTCTCATCCCTATTTTCTTCTTGGGCTTGCAGCGCATGTGGAATGTGACTAATGCGGGCAGCATGCATGAAGATCCAACGGTTTACGCTGGTAAAGATTGGTTTAGTTATGCCGCAGCTGTCATTACGATCATGATTCTCTTCTTCGCAGCATGAGCAATTCATCGTGGGGAAATTATTTACCACCCAACCAAAGCGTGCACCCGTTATTATGGCGAACAGACGACTTACCAACTAGTCGGCCCCTTCTGGCATTTGGTATGGGTCGCAGCTATGGGGACGTGGCCCTCAATGAAGACGGCACATCAATTTCTACTCGCTTCTTGAATCATTTCATCTCATTTAACCCAGAAACAGGACTCCTGCGATGCGAAGCTGGTGTAAGTCTTGGTGAAATACTGAAATTTATTACTCCCAAAGGATGGTTCTTACCCGTCACTCCCGGAACAAAATTTGTTTCCCTCGGCGGAGCTATTGCCAACGACGTTCATGGAAAGAATCACCATCGAGCCGGCAGTTTTGGAGCGTATGTTACTCAATTTGAACTTCTGCGTTCTAATGGACGTATTACATGTTCTTCTCAGCAAAATACAGAACTCTTTAAGGCGACGATTGGTGGCCTCGGTCTCACCGGACTTATTACCTGGGCTGAAATACAACTTAAGAAAGCACCGAGTAGGCTTCTTGCGGCCGAAGCAACAAAGACAGAGGATCTTACTCAAACAATTGAACTTCTAACTGCCTCTCTTCCTGCTTTCGAATACGTTATTGCCTCACTTGATTCATCGGCACGCGGCCGGAAAACAGGACGTGGTATTGTCTTACGCGGAAATCACCTACCAGAAGAAGAAAGAGATAATTCGCAAGAGAAAAAATATTATCGGCCACCAAAATTTACTGTTCCGATAACACTACCAGTCTCACTGCTTAATTCCTTCACAATAAAAATCTTTAATACACTGTATTTTTATCGACAGATCGTTACAAAAAAGAAATACGTTACCCACTATGAGCCATTTTTCTACCCTCAAGACGCCATTGGTTATTGGAACCGATTGTATGGTCGCAATGGATTCCTCCAATACCAGTGCCAAGTTACGACTGAAAAAAGTGGTGAAACATTGCATACAATATTACAAGAAGTAGCTGCGGCCGGCTTTGCCTCACCCATAACTACCCTAAAACCGCTTGGAAAAAAGAATACGCCCGCTCTCCTGTCCTTTCCCCGTCCGGGGTTTACACTAGCCATGGATTTTCCGCATGCTGGTGAAAAATTGCTGAACCTTTTTCAGAAACTAGACGACGTTGTTTTGAAAGCAGGGGGTAGTCTGTACCCCGCTAAGGACGCACACATGTCGCCGGCCATGTTCCGTCACTCCTACCCTGAGGCAGCTGAGTTTAAAAAATATATTGACCCAGCCTTCTCCTCCAGTTTTTGGAAGCGTGTTACAAAGAATACATGAAAACGATTGTCGTTTTTGGCGCCGCCTCAGCTATTGCTCAAGCATCAGCTCGTCTGTGGGCAGAGGAGAAGCCACGATTCGTTTTAATTGATCGCAGTGTAGATCGACTCAAAATCGTAGCTGAAGATCTCCGCACGCGGGGCGCAACTGACGTTAAAACTATTACTACTGATCTCTCTCTCTTAGAAAAACATGAAGATATAGTGCAACAAATTCACACCACTCCCGTTGCCATTTATTTGGTTGCGTACGGCACATTGGGCAACCAAAAAGCGGGCGAAAAAGACTTTGCAGTGGCAAGGCAGGAACTGACAACAAACTTCATAAGCGTGGCCTCACTCTTAACCGAAATCATTAACGATCTCAGTATTAAAAAGGCAACTTCACCAACAACGATTGCCGTCATCTCATCAGTAGCTGGTGATCGCGGTCGCCAAAGTAATTATATTTACGGCACCGCAAAAGCAGCTCTTACGTCATGGCTATCTGGACTACGCAACAGACTCGTAAAAGAGCATCCACATATTCACATAGTGACAATTAAGCCAGGGCAAGTAGATACACCCATGACTGCTGACTTTAAAAAGGGTCTGCTCTGGGCAAAACCGGAGGATGTCGCGCGAGATATTGTTCACGCCATACATAAGAAAAGAGATGTCACGTACACGCCTTGGTTTTGGCGCTACATCATGCTGATTATCAAACTCATCCCCGAGCGCATCTTTAAACGCTTGACTTTATAACGAATTTGTGAAAAGGTAGCGACAGGTAGAACCTTGGTTCGTTCACTCTTTTGGGGGGTTGCCATGACGCCCGACCTGGAAAAGCTCGATGGTACCCTTGGTACCGAAAGTGACTTGACGATGAGGGCCGATGCGCCAGTGATACGCCTTCAGACTAATCTCCAAGAAGGGTACAATCTTGCACCCGGTGATTACGTCGTGGGAAGAGAGGGCAGTATCAAAATTCCATATGGCGACGTATCGCGACGCCACTGCACCCTATCGGTCCATGCGGACGGCTCCGTTTCGATTAGCGATGCTGGCAGCCGAAACGGAACGTCAGTAAACGGCAACGCATTGAAGCCGGGTGAGATCAAGTGTGTTGGCGCTGGCGCCACAATCGGCCTTGGTGACTTGCACATCCTCACTTTGGTACAACCCAGCTGACCGTTCCATTCCACCTGCAAAAACCTGCCGGTGGATTTTTTTTATTTATCCTTTTTTAATTGCTTCGGTAAACAGGTAGTCAGTTAGTTCCCAGAATTTCCCCTGAACAGCAGCACATTCCGTAGCATTAGCTGCTTCCCGAGCATGTGGATGAATTTGTTCCAGTGGGAAATGGCGGTATACCCAACGGACATCGTTCGGATATTCCTCCATTACTCGTTCGAGCGTCGGATGGAATTGCTGACAGTACGGACATTCAATATCTGAGTATTCAAGCATCGTAATCCGAGCACCGGCTGGTCCACGAGCGTGATCGGTATCATCAATTACTCTAAAGGTTATCTCTGGCGTCGGACTGGGATTAGCCGGAGCAACCGGGGTTTTACCAGCCAGCAGGTTATCTATTTCCGCTTTTACCGCCTCATAAGGGAGGGCTCCTCCTATTGGGACTTTTTCACCATTTGGTCCAATTAAAATTGTATATGGTGTGCCCGTTCCTCCGGCCGCGGCAGCATCAGCTAAATCCGCATCTATTTCCCCGTCATATTGCTTGTCTTCTAGACACGTTTGAAACGCGTCAACGTCTGGGACACCAGCTGCTTCCGCATGTTCAATGAGTTTTTCTTCAGTTAAGTGAGAAGGGGCTTCTGCTCCTGGTTGTACCCCTGTCGGACTTCCAGCTGGTCGGAAATATAATGCAGCTGCAATTAACGCACCGGCCACAACGACTGCCATTGGAGCGGTAAACTTTTCCTTTTTAAACTGAGGTTGTTCTTCCATTTAAGCGGGCTCAGAAATTTCGAGTAAACGTGCTAATCTTGGTTGGTTGTAACCAACAACGATCTCACCTTCAATATCTATAACTGGAACCCCCATCTGGCCGGATTTTTGAATCATCTCGCCACGAGCAGCGGCATCAGCAGCAACATTAATTTCGTTGTACTGAATATTGTGCTCTTTAAAATAATCCTTAGTGGTTCGGCACCAGCCACATGAAGGAGTTGTGTAAATAGTTACATTTTTCATATCTTTGCATTATGGCGAAGGATATATGTTTGCACAATAGCGTATTTTTCCCTCTATTGCAGCTGCCAATCCACAATTTCCTTGGCCTCATTGAATCTGAAGTAGCCACTAAATTGTTTGCCTTGAAGAAGAAGCGGGAGCCACTGTTTATCATCTGGCCACATAGAGTTATAGGGGATTTCTTCTGGCGCAAACCACGTCGGCTCCTGCATTTCCGAGGTAGAGGCGGGCGTGCCAGTAAATGTCCTCACTGTAAAGATATGCACTTCATGCTCGCGGGCATTCAAGGGCGCGTCCGGATAGATAAAGGTAATCTCTCCACTTTTTTCCATATCTGTCGGCGTAATTTCAGCTTCTTCCTGACATTCACGAATAGCGGCCTCTTTAATAGTCTCGCCGGCCTCCACCCCTCCCCCAAAGCCGTTCCAGAAGCCAGCTCCGTGCTTCTTTTGCTTTTTTCCCAGGAGAATTTTCCCGTCCTTGACAACAATCGCTAAGGTGAATACCTTCCGCATACAGTTATGATACCATCATACGGTATATAAAATTTATCCTTTACGACCTATTAACTCTATGTATTTAGCGTTTGATACCGGCGGTACCAAAACACGATTGGGACTATCTCGAGACGGACAAACAATTGAGAAGACAGTCTTCTTAAAAACACAGACGAACGACTACGCCAAAGCGCTACAAGAGTTTAAGAAAGCAGCTCTGGAACTTACCGGTGGTGAGCAAATTGTAGCCGCAGCTGGTGGTATTCCTGGAACAATGGATAAAGAAAAGAATCAGATTTTAAACGCCCCAAATTTACCAGGTTGGCGTGGTAAGAATTTACGAGATGACTTACAACAGCTTCTGCATGCACCTGTCTATTTAGAAAATGACACTGCAGTCATCTGCTTGGGCGAAGCAATGGCAGGAGCCGGTAAAGGACATCGCATTGTTGTCTATATTACAGTCAGTACCGGTATTGGTGGTTGTCGCGTCGTGGATCAAAAAGTAGATGCCAACGCCATGGGTTTTGAACCAGGACACCAGGTCATTGACTCTACCGGTGCGACGTGCGCCTGTGGAAGTATTGGTCACCTCGAAGCAGTAGCTGGTGGTGCTTCTCTCCTCAAGATTCACGGCACCCCTCCCGAGAATATTAAAGACCCAAAGATATGGGATAAAGAAGCGTATAACCTGGCTTGTGGTCTTAATAACGTAATAGTCTTCTGGTCACCAGATATTGTTATTATCGGCGGCTCTATTATGAAAAGTCTGAAACTGGAAACAGTAAAGCAGAAAGTTCGAGATATGATTTCTATCTACCCCCAACTACCCGAATTTGTTCCTCCAGTACTTGGAGAAGAAGGTGGCTTATTAGGAGGCTTAGCGCTGATTAAATCTCAAGGGCTGTAACCGCGCGTTCAGAACAACAGCCAAGGCAATAATTAAAATATTTTTGATGATGTATAACCCCCTCTCGATTGAGGTTTGCCAAGCGATTGGCTCAAACATAAGTGATTCAATTATACCGTTCGCCTACGAAGTACAGCTAGTGCATCAGCAACGAGATACAACGATCCGGCAATTAAGGTAGTACCGGTGCCAGCTTTCTGCACAGCCAGACGGAGTGCTCGCGGTACATCACTACACATACTAATAGATGGATGACCATCTAGTGCGGCGGCTATGATACTGGGATCCTCCGGCATAAAATTTCCTTTCGTGACAATGACATGTTGAAACATAGAAGCAAGTGGCAAAAAGGCAGTCATATCTCTTCCCCTTTTTACCCCCAGCACCAACACTTCTTTGCGCGGAACGTTCTGCATGAAAGTAATCAATGCTCCCACGCCGTCAGCGTTATGAGCACCATCAACTAGGATGAGAGGATTTTTACTAATAACATCTAAACGACCTGCCCATCGAGTAGCAGCAATTCCATTTTGTATCTTTTCAAACGACAGCTTCTTAAACGTGGATTGAAGGGCAGTAAGAGTTGCGAGGGCGACCTTTAGATTTTCTACCTGATGCTCTCCGAGTAGGGGAAGCGACAGTTCCCCTTTCCAGGAACCTGACACTTTCACGTTTTGCCCTTCCCAGGAATTGTCCACGACTTCTATTTCATTATCTTTCCGTGCTTCTACAGTGGGCGCGTTATTTTTTGTAGCTGTATCTAAAAGAATTTTTAGAATTGTTGGATCATTTTCACCGGTAACAAAAGGAATACCCGGCTTAATAATGCCCGCCTTTTCTGTCGCTATTTTCTCTTTGGTGTCTCCTAAAAATTCTTGGTGATCTAATCCAATGTTGGTAATAACGGATACTACGGGAGTGATGACATTCGTTGCATCAAGCAGTCCGCCCATACCCACTTCTATGACTGCTACATCTACTTCTTGCTCAGCAAAATATATGTAGGCGGCGGCTGTTCCAATTTCAAAAAAGGTTGCTGGAATTTCTTCTCGATCAGCGATTTCCCTGAGACGCCACACTATTTCACCTAATTTCTCGTCAGAGATGGGCTCACCAGCTACTTGAATGCGTTCATTAAATGAATAGATATCGGGACTCGTGTATAAACCTGTTTTAAGCCCACTCGTTCGTAGTACCGACTCTACCATTGCCGCCACCGACCCTTTTCCGTTTGTTCCGGAAATATGAATACTCTTAAATTTCTTTTCTGGATGACGAAGTGCTTTCATCAGTGCATTCATGCGTTCAAGTCCCGGCTTAATTTCGTAGCGGTTTAAACTGTATAAATATTCCACATGCGGGACAGCCATAACCACCTAGTGTGCGATCTTTTGTAAAAAAAGAAAAGGCGCTCAGTTTTTTGTGAAACCAAGCGCTAAATTTTTCCTACCGACTGATTACTTCGTCCCCATGAGGAGCAAGAAAAGGCTTCGAACTTGATCGGCGCGCCGATAGTCACCCTCTTCTCGAAAATCAAACTCGAGACGGAGAAAACCATCAGCGATAATACCGTTGTTCTCGAGGGTGTGCTGCCTTTCTTTTCGAAGCTTTTCGAGACGGGTCAAAAGGAGTGCTCTCGCTTGAGAGATGTCGGAATCTTGAACCTCGAGAGGCCCATCGTCCCGCATCACTCGAATGATGTCCTCCACAATGGGGAGCAGCAGACAACTCCGCCTGGTTGTCACAAGGAGAATAGGAATTTCCTCCTCCTTTGTAACCGCAGGATGCATGCTTGGAGGACAATTACGCTCACATGCTCTATCTTCTCCAACATCGAGACTCATGATCGCCCTCCAGCTAGGGGTGTAAAGAGAACCTCACCGCAAACTGCGGTATTCAAGCAAAATACTACATTGTCTAATTTTGTCAAGTACCATTTCCTTCGCTTGCATGACATGATTTATAGATGCCAAAAAAGCTTTCTCATGATGATTTTGCTCCTCCTTTTGAGAAGGATTCATACTCGTCGAAAGACAAAAAGAACCTCCAGCTTTTTTTCACAAACCTTGATAAACCAGTATATGCCCCGCTTATTTTCTCTCCTGAAGTTATTGGCGCTCTGTGTTCCCGGACTAGCCGTGCTGCCGAAGACCTCCGCCCCATTTTCCTCAAGGAATATATTAAACCGTTTTTGGATGACAAATCTGAGTATGGTGATCATCTCCAAGCATTTATAGATTTCTTAAAGAAACATCCCATCCAGGATATTTTTTCTAATCCTCGGGCTCGCAGTTTCTACGCCAAATGGCTCGCACAATATGGTGACGACTCCATTGCGCAAATGGCTGGTATGCATGTGGTGTATTCTGGTATCTCTCAGGTAGCTATCAAACACTTTGAAGATCAGCGCATTGGCCTAGCACCAATAGAGAAATCAACTCGGTACGTAGACTTCTCCCGAAAAATAGATGGTGGGTATATGTACTACACAGACCCCTCTCTTAAACAGATGGGGCTAGAAAAAGAATACCGAGCAGCAATGGATAGTCTGTTTAAGACTTATATTAGTCTTCTACCGAAACTCCAGGCGTGGCTGCAGAAAAAGTTTCCTCAAGAAAAGGCAGGGGTGGTTGAAAAGAAAGCTTTTGATACTTTGCGTGGCTTACTACCAGTGTCCACTCTTTCACAGGTTGCATTTTTTGGTAACGGGCAAGCGTTTGAATACTTAGCCGCTCGCTCGCTCAGACATTCGCTTGGAGAGATTCGCTGGGCTGCTCAAGAAACAGTTGATGAACTCTACAAGATTACGCCATCATTCTTGCGTCGCTTAAAAGACAAAGACGGACAAGAAAATGCCCGCGCCTACCAAGAATATATGGCTGGTCGTGGTGATCGGGTCGCTGAATTTGTTGAAGAAGCAGAGCTGGCTAACACCGCTACCAGTGAAGCAGTAAAACTTGTGGAGTACGATTCGGAAGGTGAAGAAAAGATTATTGCCGGAATGCTGTATTCAGCACCAAATAATAATGGAAGTTGGGAAGAAAATATGACTGCGGTTCGTGGTATGTCAGATGGCAAAAAGCGTAATATTATTACTGCTTACTTGGATGGTCGTACTCAACGGTGGCAAAAAGTCGGCCGTGCTTTTGAAAACGCATTCGTACGTTTTGATATCTCCATGAATATTGGCGCTTGGCGAGACTTGCACCGTCATCGAATGTTATCTCAACAACGACAGGTATTTACCGTTGAACATGGTTACGATACACCAATTGAACTCAAGGACTCTGGATTTGATAAGCCCTACCGCAAAGCGATTGAGAAAGTAGAAAAGGTGTATGTAAAAATTGCGAAGAAAGATCGTATACTAGCTCAATATGCGGTAGCAATGGCCCACCGAGTACGGTTTATGCAATACAAGAATCTACGGGAATGTTTTTGGGAAATGGAGTTACGTACTATTCCTGAAGGGCACCCAGATTACCGCAAGATTGAACAGGACAAATTTAAGCTCTTAGAAAAAGTTTATCCACTTATTACTGAACATATGCGGGTGAACATGGGTAATTATGACTTTGCTCGCAGGGGGCAGGAAGAAAAGATTCAGGAGAAGTTAAAGTCGCTCGAGCGGATCAATATATGATTTCAATCATTGCAGCTGTCGCCAAAAACGGCGTCATAGGTAAAAACAACCTAATGCCGTGGCATCTGCCACAGGAAATGAAATTATTCCGAACACTTACGGAAGGTAAGCCTGTTATTATTGGTCGCCGAACATTTGAATCGCTTCCCAACCTCTTAGACAATCGCTTTCTTATTGTTTTGAGTAATAAACTCTCATCTACCAGCGATACTGTCCAATTTGTGCCTTCTATCCCCGACGCCCTGGAAACAGCGGGACGTTTTGGAAGTGAAATCATGGTTGCGGGTGGCGAACTCGTCTATCAACAATTCCTACCGATAGCAGATCGATTATACATCTCCCATATTCATGACTCATATGAGGGTGATGCGTTTTTTCCTCGCGTTACAAAACAGGAATGGATTCCGCAAACGCAAACTCACTATGATAATTTTTCATTCGTAACATATACTCGAGCATATGAGCATGCAAAAGCAGCGTGAAGGAATAAAAACTCGTTTAACAGAAACTGATCCGGAAGTTGCGAATATTATTAAAGCTGAAGAAGAGCGTCAACAAACGACTTTGACCATGATTCCTTCAGAGAACCATGTCAGTCCAGCCGTTCGCGAAGCCTCAGCCAGCATCCTTATTAATAAGTACAGTGAAGGCTACCCAACTAAGCGCTACTATCAAGGCCAAGCTCACGCTGACGAAATTGAGACTCTGGCCATTGACCGTGCCAAACAGTTATTCGGGGCCGAACATGTAAATGTACAACCAAATTCTGGTAGTCCAGCTAATCAAGCTGTATTTTTAGCTGTTCTTGAAAAGGGGGATACGTTTATGGGACTTAATCTGACCCACGGTGGTCATTTAACACACGGCAGCCCCGTAAACTTTTCTGGTCGTTACTTTACCCCTGTTCATTATGCCGTTGATGAAAAGACCGAGCGCATTGATTTAGATCAAGTGCGAGAACTTGCTCGCAGACATAAACCAAAACTCATTATTTCCGGCTTTACTGCCTATCCTCGTACCTTTGATTTTGCTGGTTTTCAATCTATCGCTGATGAAGTTGGTGCCCTGCATCTAGCCGATATCTCTCATATTGCTGGCCTCGTTGTGGCTGGTGTACATGCGAGTCCTTTCCCCGCTGCACAATTTGTAACTACGACTACTCACAAAACATTACGGGGGCCACGCGGAGCCATTATTATGTCTCACGAGAAATATGCGAAAGCAATAAACAAAGCGGTATTCCCGGGATTACAAGGTGGCCCACACGAACATACTATTGCTGCTAAGGCAGTTGCCTTTGGTGAAGCACTACAACCTTCTTTTAAAGAATATGCCGCCCAGATTGTGGCGAATGCTAAGGCTCTTGCTGAAACGCTCATGGCCGAAGGCATAAAGCTCGTAACCGATGGTACCGACACTCACCTCCTCCTCATTGACTTACGCCCACTTGGAATTGGTCTCGGACGACCAATGGCAGCATCTCTGGAACAGGGCGGAATTGTAACAAACTGCAATACCGTTCCGTTTGATCCTTCTTCGCCTTTCAAACCAAGTGGTGTTAGGCTCGGAACGCCAACACTTACCACCCGGGGTATGAAAGAAACAGAAATGCGATCTATTGGAACATGGATTGCTGAGATTATTCACGATCCAAATAATGAAGGGTTGCAGCAGAAAATTCGTGGACAAGTCCTCGAATTGTGCAAACAATTCCCGCTCGATATTTAATTTCGGCGTGATATAGTAAAAAAGATATGAAAGACGACTACGTTACCAAAGATGAATTTGAGGATGCAATGGGAATGATTAACCGATCATTTGATAAAGTGGTAACGAAAGACGAATTACACCAAGAACTGGCACCAATGAAAGAGGATATTTCTGTACTCAAAAATGATGTATCAGACATGAAAGCAGATATGGGTTATGTGAAAGATAAAATGAACACGTTAGTAGGAATGGTACAGTCCTTGATAGAAAAATTTGCTGATATTCCCGAACGAGTTGCCCGACTCGAGAGAGATCGCTGGGGGTAATCTTGATTGCAAGAAAATACTTACTTGCTACCGTCGCGTTTGCCGGATTACTCATATCTGGTTACTTGTTTATTACGCACGTCTCCGCCTTGCCGCTCCTATGCGGTGACGATGGTGGCTGTCACATAGTTCAAGCTAGTCGATTTGCTTCGCACTTCGGTATTCCAACGGCTGCGTACGGAATTCTGTTTTATGCCGCACTAGGCATCGCTACAGCGCTAGAGAAAAAAACGTGGCTCAAGCTTATAACTGCAAGCGGCTTTATTGTGTCCTTGTATCTTACGTATCTGGAGGCTTTTGTGGTTGAAGCTTGGTGCCAATGGTGTGTCGCCAGTGCCGTCTTGGCCACTCTTGCCTTTTTTATTGTATGGCTGCACCCTAAACAACATGACAACTGACACCAAAGTGATTATTGGCGTAATTGTTGCCACTGTTGGCATCATTATTGGTGCCGGATTATATACCAACCGCAATGCCGCCCAAACTGGCGAAGTTGGTCCAAGTGTCGATCAACCAGAGCGATTATCACAAGAAGATGATCCAGTCCTTGGTGCTCAAGACGCTAAAGTAACTGTGGTCGAATTTGGAGACTTTCAGTGTCCTGCCTGCGGATCTCTTCACCCTCTTTTGAAACAACTAAAGGAAGAATATGCTGATCAGTCAGTCAAATTCGTTTTCCGTCACTTCCCGCTTACTCAACTTCACGAACACGCTCAGCTATCAGCTGAAGCTGCCGTTGAAGCACAAAAACAAGGAAAGTTTTGGGAATACCATGACAAGATGTTTGAAAGTCAACCGGCCCTGACGCGTGCTGACCTAGAAAAATATGCCCAGGAATTAGGATTGAATATGGAAGCATTTCGAACAGCCTTAGATGAACATACTCATCGTGATGTTGTAGCTGCTGACGTTGCTGATGGCCGCGCCCTGGGAATTCGAGGTACACCAACTCTCTTTATAAACGACCAGCATTATACTGGTTCGTACTCAGCTACTGCTCTCAAAAGTTCGATCGATTCAGCGCTACAACAATAGAATTATTTCTTTTTCAGGGGAACGTAGGTAAAGCCTTTAGCTTTTTGATAGGCCATTGCCCCAACTAGCTCGATAAAGGTACGCTTGTCTCCGCGCTTTACGCGACCATACCAATACCCATGTTCAACTACCAACGGGTTTCTTCCAAAGACTAAACGAAAGGCTGCGTTTATTTGTGGAATCAGCGCTAGATTAGGCTTTACTGTTTTTATACCCAATACCTTTGGTTTCGGTTTTGGCTTGGCTGCTGGCTTTGATTCTTCTGAGCTTCCGCCCCCACCTCCGCCACCGCCGCCTCCTCCACCACCCGAATCACCACTACTGCCACCAGAATTTTGTTGTGAACTACTCGTATTTTCCGGCTGAGGAGTCGGGGTAGGAGAAGATGAAGATGTAGGAGTTGGTGTTGGTTCGGGCACAGAGCTACCAACGGCTGCGGCGGCATCAAGACGACCAGCATATTGCGCATTCCATTGATCGCTGTCTTCACCAACAAAATTGCCCGCACTCGCGCTCAAGGCATTTATAACTTCACTGGGGGAAGCGCCAGGATGGATGGATAAGTACAGACCAGCTACACCCGCTGCAAACGGCGCGCTCATGGAAGTGCCTGACATTTCACCATACCTACTTCGTGTGCGAGCACTCAAAATATGATTTCCCGGAGCAGATATATCAACACAATCACCGTAATTACTAAAACTCGCCGGCTCAGCAGACTCATCCGTTGCCCCAACACCAAGCACCATATTACTACCACCATCGGCACATACCGGAAAAACTTGGAATGAAGAGGTGTTAGCGTTTGAATTTCCTGCGGCAGCTACTACCACAACCCCGGCGGTATACGCATGTTCAATTGCTTCTTGCAATGCATTCGAGGGAGCACCAACCAAACTGAGGTTAATAACATCAGCACCATTGGCAATAGCGTATTCTATGCCTTCAATAATACTGTCTTCACGACCCGCTCCGTTGGAGGAGAGTACTCGCACTGACATTATTCGGGCTCCCCAGTCTACACCGGCAACACCTATACCGTTATTACCACTGGCTGCCGCAATACCAGCTACGTGGGTAGCGTGGTTAATAGCTTCGCCAGAAGGGCGCTGTCCAATAAAATCCCAGCCATGAGCATCATCGATATACCCGTTATTGTCATCATCAATATTGTTACCAACTACCTCGTCCGTATTCGTCCATATTTTTCCTCGGAGATCTTCGTGATCTTCCTCAACACCACCATCAATGATGGCAATGACAGTACTACTACTTCCCGTCGTCCTGTCCCAGGCGGCGGAAGCATTAATATCTGCTAGAGGCGAGCTTTGGCTATTCAAGGCATACTGCTGCGAGAAAAGAGCATCGTTTGGCAATGCAGCGGTTGTATAGATATAAGAGCGGCGAGCAGAAATAATAGCTGAGGAAGCTTGTAGCTGCTCTAATATACTGTCAGCTTCGTCTTCGCTTACCTCTACCGAATACCAGCGCTGCAGCGCTTCATCTCTCCCGAGCGGACGCACATGTGTCTGCAGACGAATATCTCGAGGTATGTCAAAGAAATGATCAGCTTCTACTATTAAATACACTGATCCTTCTTCCGCTTTCAGAGTCAGCGGCGGAGTAACAAGGATAAGCGCCAGCAGTAGTGCCAGACTGCGAGTAAAACAGACACGGAAACTCACAACCGTATCTTTAATTTTCTATCTCGCTGATTTCGCCGCGACCGAAGATTCGCCCAAAGACTGCACCATCAACATTAATCTCCTGTTCAGGCTCCTCGATGGTTACTTCTTTTCCAAAATCACTAAACTCCAGAGTTAATTTCGCGCGAGGCTCAGCGTCATTCTCTTTAGCGAACTCCGTATAGACGCGTCGTACTTCATCGCCCGTGACCCATATTTCAAATGTCCGCACATCAAAGGCGCGCAGCAAGCGGGTCAGGATATGTAATCCGCGATTACCGCTATGTCCCTGACGAAATGCCTCGCTGAGTACTTCTTCCTCTTCTGCCGTAAATGTACGAGTAAACTTTTTCGCCGACACCCCTTCAACTCCTGGTAGATCTTCTTCGCCTACATATTTTGCTCCAGCGACAATGGCACCAATGGCATTTTTAACTTCATCACTGTTATTTGTCTCAAGCAGCGGAACCTCAACGTTCGTCCATTTGTTAATGAGGGTGCCGCGTGGATTAAGAAGGGCAGGAAGATTTACTAAATTGAATCTAACCTTATCTTGCAGAATGCGAATTTGACCATCAGCAAACAGGATCATACCTCGGCCTCGTGCTTCGGTGAAAACAGTACCACTGAGCTGGGGACGCTCGCCGCGATTGTCTACATCTCCTTCTACTCGAGCGGTTACACCAACAATGGGTCGCTCCTGAGTACGAAGTTGTACCGGCAAGTTAAGTTCTAATTCAGCTTTGGTATGCATCGTTTCGGCGGCCGCTAAATTCTCAGCTGCTCCACGCAATTGTCGCATACGACGAGAAGGAGTAGTCGCTTGTATTAATATGAGAAGCAATACAAGCACTCCTACTCCGAGCAGAAGGTAGGCACGCTTTTTATCTTTACGAATTGCGTCAGACAACTTTTGAAACATAGCACATCATACGGAAAGGCGTCGCACTGCTGCCCCTCCGGTGAGCGTGCCAAATATTGTTCCAATAACAATAATTGTTGGAAAACCTGGTTGTTGCTTGGTCTCTGGAGATACTGAATGTTGCGGTGCAGGAACGTTCGTAGATGGAGCGGCGGCTAGCGATGGGCGGATAAGAGCAGCCAGTCTTTGCGGACGACGAGGATTACGAGGAGGCAGGGTAGTTGTTGCCACTACTGGTTGTGGAACAATATCTGACTCTTCGGCATCTTCAGATGAATCTGGTGTTGAAACTGCAGCTACTTTCTTGAAAACAGTTTTTGACTCTTCAGAAGCGGCCATAAATGTCTTACTGTCTCCGTCTTCTTGTTGATCACTCTGCGCTTCAGTATTTGCCGTTGATGAAGATTCATTCGTTTTGTTCTCCGACACCTCGTCAATTGTTGCCTGGCTATATCCAAGCGGTTGCGCAATAGCGGCTACATATGGAGCAGGAGTTGTGGAAGCCGCAGCACTCGTTGTAGGCGTAGAGGCAGGAGCAAACGGCGAAGTTGAGCCGGTCCCCGTATTATCATTCGACTGATTACCGCCGGTGTTAAAGAGTAAGTCGATAATTGTATTTACTACCGCGTCATTAAAGAGCGTACGTAAGAAGTCACGGGTGGCGTCAATGTCATTGGTGTTGAGTGAACCCGATCCGGTCAGGTTATTATTGAGGTCACCATCAATAACAGCCGCTGCACCCGTACCAGTTGTTATTGGAGAGCCGAGAGCGAGAATGAAGCGGTTGACCATATTATCGACAGCCACCTTGGCATTAATATCTCCGCTTTCAATCTCACCACCAATTGTGTTGTCGCTTGACTCGTTGTTACCAGTATTCACCAGACCTGGCAGGATAGTGCTTACGTTTGCATCGTTGGTCACGGTAATAATACGTTCGTCATTAACAGTAGCCCGAATGATATTCTTGGAATCAACTCCGGTTGAATTGTTATCTCCATGAACATCAATATTGAGTCCGCCGCCATCCATAAGAGCAGTCAAGTTTGCAATCGTTCGGCTATGGAGAGCTAGGTCGCTGTTTCCGGTTTCGATGGAACCACCACGTGTATTGCGGTTCGTACGGTTGTTACCGGTATCTATTTCGGTTTCCAGGGTTGTAGAGATATCGGCATCGTTGGTGATATCGGTTACATGACTTCGGTCAACAGTTACATCAACCGTATTGTCAGAATCAGCTCCGGTATTTTCGTTCTCTGCCTCTACCTCTACTTGAGTGTTAGCGGCACTATTTGCACCAAAGAGAGACTGACCACCATAGAACAGATCACCGAGCCAGTCGCCGAAAATATTAACTACTGCGATGCCTAAGTTAGCGTTCTTTACAGTGGTGTTTGCAATATTAATGGCAGTTGCTTTTACAGTTGCATTACCAGTTTTGATTGCACCAGCACCAGTGTTTCGGTTAGCTGTATTTTGCCCGGTGATTGCACTCGCTGTGATGTTGTTTGTAATATCCGCGTCATTATCTACGGAAGTGGTATCCCGAGTGACATCATCAACTTCAATCGTGTTATCTGAACCTGACCCGGTATTGTTGTTGCGAGCCTCAACTTCACGAATTGTTTCGTCCTGCGAAAGTGCTCGTACTTCACCAGAATCACCCACTAAAAAACCAAGCCATTTATTTAGTGCATTTACGATAACTAGTCCCCAGTTACCACCTTCAATAGTGGTGTTAGCGATTGTAATGTTGCTGGCAGATACAGAAGCGTCGCCGGTATCAATAAAGCCACCACCAGTATTATCTGAGGCTTCATTTTGACCAGTTATTGCGCGAGCCCGAACTGTTGTATCTATATTTGCTTCGTTATCTACCGTGAAGGTGTCTTCGTCAGTGATATCTACATCAATTGAATTGCTTGAATTGCTGCCAGTGTTGCTGTTGTCTGCTTCTACACCAACTTGACCGCCGCCAGAAAGAAATGAGGCGAGCTGACCTAAGTCAGGAATATTAATATTACCGGTTAAATTACCAAAAATATCTTTTACTGTGACAAACACATTTCCATTCAGAACAGTGGTATTTAACAAATTGACGAGCGTAGCAGCAATGTTGGCATCACCCGTGAGAATCGTGCCACCAGACGTATTACGACTGGCATCGTTCTGTCCTGTGATTGCAGCTACATCGACATCATTTGTAATCTCCCCATCATTCTGTACTTCGGTATCACTAATATCTTCAAACGACACCACCACATCATTCGATGAGTTGGAGCCAGTCGCATTATTTACAGCCTGGACTGATCGCTCGGATCCATCACCTGCTAAAAGGGAAGCCAGACCATTAAAATCTAGGTTGAGATCGCCATTGTAGTCGCCATTATGTCCAGATACAGCTAGACCAACATCTCCACCAACTACGGCAGTATTATCGTTTTTTACTTGAGTGACACCAATACTAGCATTGCCAGTTGTGGTTGGCCCCGTTTTCGTATTGCCACTATTAGTATTACCACCAGTATTACCCAAAGCATCGATAGAGCTTGAATCAGTGGCGGTATTCGTAATACCAGTTGTTTGAGTATTCGAAACATTTGTACCAGCAGTGTTTGTTGAACCCGAACCGGTATTCGTGTTACTTCCACTCACATCCGCTGAAGTGCTAGCAGCTTGCGGTGTACCTTGACCCGCGCCTTGACGCGTATCTTGTGTACCAGCAGGCAATACTGCACTACCTTGCTCATCATACGTCCCGCCTAGATCCTCAACCGTAGGTCCACCTTGGCCTACACCTTGATTCGCCCCTTGGTTACAGCCACTCGTGCATGGCTTTTCTACTTCGGCAGGAGCAGCCGTTGTTTCTTCGGAAGGTGGGGCTTGCTCAGTTGGAGTTTCTTCTTGCGCAAAAACAGCAGAAGGAAGTCCAAATACCAGCATTGTGCTGACAAAAATTGCTACCCCCTGCGATGTAATGTGTTTCAGTTTGCGATTAGTAATTATCATTCATGAATATTTTAAAAATCTCCTCTATATACCATCGCTCGTGGCGGAAGACAAGTTTTAAGGCCTGCCTCCCGCTCACAAACGGGTGAACTTTTAGTTCAGCTGTGACGTACGTCCTAGCTGTTAGTTGTTCACGTCGTTAGAGATTGAGATTTCAATCTCTACATCACCGGAAGTTTGATTTCCTCCTGTGGTGTTGTCATTCTGGTCGTTATCGCCTGTATCGGCAGTAACATCAACGTCGTTATCGACGTCAGCGTCATTTTCAACATCAACGTCAACGTCGTTATCGACGTCTACGTTGTTAGTGTTGTCCGAGTCAGAACCAGTGTGGTTGTTGCTTGTTTTAGCTTCAACCGCAATGCTGCTACCACCTGTAGAAGCTCCAGCTCCGCTGTTAGCTACGTTGACGAGGTCAACTGTAACTTTAGCTTTGCCAGATTCTTGACTTCCACCAGTAGTGTTGCGGCTCTGGTCGTTATCTCCTGTGTCTAACGTTACGTCGACATCGTTATTAAAGTCGGCATCGTTATCGATGTCGAGATCATAATCGTTGTCAATGTCAAAGTCGTTCGTATTATCGGAATCTGAACCAGTCTCCTGGTTAGAACCTTTAACCTCGACTTCGACGCTTCCTGCGCCAGACCCAGCGTATCCACCGTTGTTTGCCCAATTACCGAACATCGCTACTAATGTAGCGTCGCCGGAAGTTTGGTCACCGCCTGTGGTGTTGTCGTTTTGGTCATTATCGCCTGTATCGGCGGTAAAGTCCAAATCGTTCAAGATATCGGCAATATTGTCGATGTCGATATCTACGTCGTTATCAACGTCCAATTCGTTTGTATTGTCAGAATCAGAACCGGTTTCTTCATTGTTGAAGTCTCCTTCAACCGTGAGGTTACCATCTGTATCTGCTCCAACGAGAGCTGCGCTAGCGTTAACTACGTTCTCCCATTCGACTGAACCGTTGATTTTGCCTGATTCCTGATCGCCGCCAGTAGTGTTGTCGTTCTGATCGTTATCGCCGGTATCGGCAGTAACATCAGCATCGTTATCAACATCGCCGTCGTTATCAACATCAAGATCATAGTCGTTATCGACATCATAATCATTGGTGTTATCAGAATCAGAGCCAGTGTTAGCATTTTCCCCCTCTACTTCTACTTCAACAGCTGCCATTGCTGGCGTTACTGTTAAAAGAAGAGCGAGTGTAGAAATGCTAAGCAAAGATGCTAAGTATCGTGTATTCATCTGCACTCACCTCCTTCCATATTTTATTTATTGTGTTCGTCTGCATTATGTTTGTAAGGCTAATTCCCTTAAATTCTGCTGAAATAACCGTTTTTAAGAGATCGTTGTATCGTCATGTGAACAGAGATGATACGCAAGAGGAAGTTATCCACAGTTAGACCACTTTTTGTTTTCTAACTCACTTTTTACTTGCATCAGCTCTTGCTTCAATTCAAAAAACATCATGAAATATTACAAATGGTAGTAATTATCGTACGGTTCTCCAGGTACCTATTTTCATATTCCCCAAATCTCTAATACGAATCGCTGCTTGCTTCGTAATACTGTCGCTGTCACAACCACTGAGCGTAGCGGCTAGATGGACCGGAACTTCTTGATCTGCTTTTGTTCCAAAAGCACTGCGGAGAATACTAGACACAGTAACTGGCTGACTGGCAATACCACTGTATTTATACCGACCATCGAAACATTGGGCTCCAAACTGACGCTGCCCGTTGAAGGTAGTGTTTTCTACTTTCCCGTTATACGCCAAGGTAAGATCCCATGGCTCCGCGCCTTCTTCCCCATCAACCGTAATTGCTACATCAAATCTTGGCACTAATTCTAGTACTCCGTTATTCCAACGAATATCTGGACGAGCTAATCCTAATTTTGTGGAGCATTCACATGTCGCTGGATTTTGTGGCAAAGTATTTTCTTCTCCGTTTTCATTTGGCTGTGTCGGCTCGTTATCGTTACTATCTGGAAAACGTTCTTCTAAAAGAGCACGACGAGCAGCTCGGCGTTCCTCAAGCTGCTGACGGAGTTCGTCAAAATTCACAGCCTTCACTTCTACTGCCCCAAGAGTAAATACTCCAAAAGCAACAAGCGCTAACGCCCATGTCCCCCATGCGTTTTGCATATCATACTTACGCTAATGATCGATTGAACTGCTGGCAATACCACTTATCCCCAATAATGTCAGAAAACCAAAACCCGCCTATACAGGCGGGCTTGGTTATAACACACGTTAATGTGTTTTATGCACCCATTGTGTGGCCACGCAATTTGTGCCACTGCATAGCTCCGTATAGAGCATTCCATTGTGGCTTGTCGGTAAGATACCGGTTTGCCCAGTATTTCCACTCTGTAAACGTTGGCGTGCGGCCAAATACAGAACGAAATACGCTGTTCAACGGCTTCAGTGACTTCTTAGAACTGACTGCCTTTGTAGTAGCACCCTTTACTGCTGGTTTCTTTGCAACAGTAGAAGTCTTGTCAGATCCATTGTCGCTGCTTCCCCCTCCGTTACCTGGGCAGCAATCTGCATCACCGCCAGAACCATTAATGTTTACGTGCGCATTGCTCTCATCAATAACCTGAGGAGAACGTTCGCACTCTACATCAAAGGTGTATGTGTCGGATACGAGCACAACTTCTTTGTCATCGTTATTGTAGATGGTTGCGGTGAGCGTGTGTGAACCAGGAGTGAGAGCTTCTTTTGTGAACTCAATTGTTTCTGGATCATTAACGTGTTCGCTTTCAAAGAGGATAGTGCCATCCTTCTTTACTTCAACTAAGTCGAGGGCTCCTTCTTCGGCAACCACGACATTGAAGGCAACTTCGATGGTATCTGGATCACATTCAGTGAGTTCAAACCCATCAATTTGGATTTCAGCACCGCCGATAGCTAAAGCAATGCTAGTGTTTGGAGCAAAAACCATAGCCATAGCGACTACGCTTGCGAAAAGACGATTCATCATATGTTGTCACCTCCCTTCCTATTGATTTTCTGTGCACCCAGCTGTATTGGCATAACTGTTTGTTATAACAACCTGTTCTTTCTTTGTCTATCTTGTAATAAGGAAAAAGTGTGTTCTGCTATTTACCCGCTCGGTCGGGATCTCGGGCTTCGTAGAGCGGGTCCAATCTCGAAAAATTTAGGGCTACTGCATAGTCTTCCGGCCAATTTAGACGGAGGGCATTGTAAATACTACGCAACATTTCACGCGCTTCGTCAGGTGTTTGCTTCCCAATAACGATATCGTGAGCCAAATTTAAAAGTGCTCGATTAAGTTCCTCACTGTTACAGTGAGCCGTTAACTCTCCCTTTGTTCGATCGATAACAAGACTGCCATCAAACTCCATAAGCTTTTCTACTTTATTTACCGGCACGGGATAGTCCACTGTTTGAGATAACACATCTTCGTGGGGATGAGGAAAGTGATGTGGTACAGTCTCGCGGTACACTACCGTTCGTTTCCATGGCCCATTAAAATACCAAACCGCAAAGTGATCGGTTTGTTCTTGAGCAGCGCCATATCTTTTTTCCATTTCACGCAGAGCGCGCATGGAGGCAGGGCTCCACGGAGGAGCACGACGAGATCTCAGCTGCACCATCATGCTTCGAGTATTCCCGTGTTATCTCTTGCCGCAAGCGCGCACTCATTCTATATAGTCAGCCATGGTTGACAGATATGCATGATGGCTAACTCTCAACTGTTATTTGTTTATTCGTCTTCTCTGTCTATTATTTTGAATACGGGCTGTTAGCTCAGTTGGTAGAGCGCTACATTCGCATTGTAGAGGTCAGCGGTTCGAATCCGCTACAGTCCACTTCAAATAGTCTGCGTTCTCTTTCGATTTCGCTGCACAAAAAAGGTTTAGCATTTTCTCTATCTATAAATAACGATAAATATATATTGACTAACGATAAGTAATAACTTAAGCTACGAAGTATAAATTTATAAAAACCATTATGAAAAGAAGTTCAACAATATTTCTTCAAATAGTTATTATACTCATCGGCATCGGCATTCTTACGGCCCTGTTGTGGGAACCTCACATCGAGGGCAGGAATGTACACGCCACCCTATTTGAGATCTATTTCAAAGATCCCTTTCTGGCGTATGCGTATATCGGATCCGTTCCGTTTTTCGTGGCGCTTTATCAAGCATTTAAAGTATTGGGATACGTCGGACAAAATCAGGCATTCTCGCAAGCTGCCATACAGGGTCTGAGAACTATAAAATACTGTGTATTAATTACTGGGGGTTTTATCGTTGGGGCAGAAGCCTACCTATTCATAGCTCGGCCTGGTGATGACATTGCGGGCGGGGTTGCTATGGGTCTTTTTCTGATTTTTGTCTCTGTCGTAATCGCCACTGCTGCCGCGGTGTTTGAGCGAATCTCGCAAAACGGCGTGGATATAAAGAAAAACCTCAAATACTAATTTCAAAAATTTGTACGGGGATTTTTATTGCGATGACTACTTTCCGTCGCGGGCTGCAGCTGTTTCCTTGAGGCGCTCAATGAATTTTTCTTGAGCGGCGGGAATGTTTTCGGATTTCCCTGCCCAGATGGTGAGGCTTGGTCCTTGGAGTGCTCGTGCATACGAAAAACTGATCTGCCAAGGTCCATTATTCTTCTGTGCAATTACTTGAAGATTATCCGTAGCTTGCTGGGTAGTTTGTCCTCCAGAAAGAAAGACAATACTTGGAACTTCTTCGGGCACGGAAGCTTCAAATGTTCTTAGGGTTGCTTCTGCTACTTCTTCTGGTGTCGATTGTTTGGGAGCCTTATCTCCAGCCAGCACCATACTAGATTTCAAAACCAATCCAGCCACATCAACGTTATAATTCTTAATCTCTTCAAACATACGCTGCAGTGTTTTGGTTGTTACTTCTTCAGCTTGTTCAATAGTATGACTGCCTTCGAGGAGCACTTCGGGTTCCACCATTGGTACCATTCCGACTGCTTGGACGGCTGCTGCGTAATGGGCCATTCCTATAGCCATCTCTCGTAAATTCATATCTGAAGGCATAGTGTCGCCAATGCGGATAACATTGCGCCACTTAGTAAATTTGGCACCTCCCTCAACATATTTTTCTAAACGCTGGGCAAGGCCATCAAAACCTTGTGTAAATTCTTCTCCCGGGAAATTTGGCATTGGAGCCGTACTCATATCTACTTTAATACCAGGCATAACCCCTTTACTCTCGAGGAGTTTTACAAACGGAGTACCATCGGAAGACTTCTGCCAAAATGTTTCATCAAAGAGGATCACCCCTGAAAGGTAATCACCAATTCCGTCAGCCGTGAAGAAGAGTTCACGATACATGCGACGATTTTCTTCATTATCTTCTGCCCCTACTGATTCGAGGCGTTTTTTGGCTGTCTTTAAACTTTCATCAGCCGCTAAAATCCCTTTTCCCGGTACGGCCAAATCCCGGGCGATTTCGTGAAGATTATTCATGCGTTAATTGTACCGAGCTCTTCTTGTTTCACCAACTCCTCATACCGAGCAACATCATTCTTACTACCAATAACCAATTGCGTGCGTTGGTGCAGTTCTGCTGGGATCATGTCTAAGATTTTTTGTGTTCCGTTTGAAGCGGCCCCTCCAGCCTGCTCAACTATCCAGCCCATCGGAAACCCTTCATACAAAAGTCTCAATTTCGCTTTTGGTTTGTCGGGATAAATGTATATGCCACCATACAGTAAATTGCGATGGACGTCGGCTACTAAACTGCCAATGTAGCGTCCAGTATATCGGCCATGTTCCTTTATCTCACTTAAAAATGCC
Source organism: Candidatus Anderseniibacteriota bacterium (assembly GCA_016197005.1). Classification (GTDB taxonomy): domain Bacteria; phylum Patescibacteriota; class Andersenbacteria; order UBA10190; family UBA10190; genus JACPWO01. Next base: position 100,725 of record JACPWO010000002.1, on the reverse strand, counting down.
TTCATTGCACCGCTAAAGTGTGGTTCATACACTTCGTTAATACTGTACACCGTGCCATCAACCGGTGTTTGAATATGTGGGTGAGATAAATAAAATTCACCGAGAGAAGGGTCGAGTGTGAAGCCATGCGTTCCGGCGCCGACGGTGTATACCAGCATTGTGCTTGAACCATAGATGACATATCCGGCAACAATCTGCTCACTACCACGTCTCAATACCTGCTCATTAGCATTCTCTGCCTCATTTTTTCTTTTATAAATAGAAAAAATAGTCCCGACACTTACATTGGCATCAATGTTTGATGAACCATCAAGCGGATCGAACACAACTACATATTTTCCATCTGAGCTTCCCCCAATAATTTCCTTTTCTTCTTCTGACGCCATGAACCCCACGCATCCACCTGCGTGAAGCGTACTTACAACTGCCTCGTGAGCAATTCGGTCAAGCTTTTTTACAGCATCGCCAGATGCGTTTTCACTACCAGCCTCTCCCTGGATATCTATTAGGCCAGCTCGTGAGAGTTTGTTGTGAATACTTTTAACAGCAATTAGTAAGTCATCCAAAATACGTTCAATATCAGTTCGCACTTCGGGTGATAGTGTTTTTTCCTCCAATATATGTTCGTGAAACGAAATGGGGTTTTGCATAAACTAACCGTACTACCGGTGATGAAATACTGCCAAGTAGGTACTGCCAACTACAAGTTCATACTCAGGGCTTGATCGCAGACTTCTTACAGTCTCAACTAACTCTGCTTGAGAAAGCGGCCACGTATTTCCGCGCAGCGTCAAAATAACCCAATCAACCGGCTTCACTGGCATCTCCTGCAACAAATATATTTCTTCACGCACTGCCAGGAGCGGAATTGCTCCCGACGTAGCAACCACACTATCCTCGGGTGAAATTGAGTTACGTAGCTGCAGTACTTCTGCATATGGCACTTCAAGACCATATCGATGGTTAAACGCTTCTTCACTCAGAAGTTGTCTTAGAGGCAAATCAATATCTCGCCAGGAAGATATGAGTGTGCCCACCAATAAAACTACGGCAGCTGCCCAGATAATATATTTTTTAAGAGCTGGAGAAGAGGTTCGCCGACTTATCCACGAAGGTATGCTTGTCAGGGTAGCTGTGCCCAGAATTGCTCCATACGCCAAAATTGAAACTAAACTTACACTGTAATGAAAATTCATCATATGACGCTGTCCTTCGGGACTTAAGAACCGGGCTAAGAAATTAGGTGCAGCCAGCAGATACGTGAAGGGAGAAGCCAGTGGAAGAAAGCCAAAGGATTGGAATAAGTATCGCATCGTACGCCGAGCAACGTCTGACTCCGTCATGTTCTGTAAAATCGTTTTGGGGTTGGTTATAATCCACCAAGCCAGAGCGACTGGATTTCGAGTAGATTCCGGTACATCAAAATATGCCAACGGTGTTCCACTCGCTTGCCAGTGCGGCATAATAAAATAGGTAACGGCAAAAAAATAAATGAGAGATAAAGTGCCAATTATCAACGAAAACCGTCTGTACTGCTTTCGGTATGCTAAGAAAATATAGACAGCCAATGCAAAATAAAAGACAGCCGCATCTTCTCGTGTCAGTAGTCCCAGCACGTATGTTATCCAAAACAATCGCCATTTCTTTGTCTCAAAGGCATAGAATGTCCACGCCAAAGCTGCCGCTGTAAGCGTATTGGCATGGAAATCAAAATCCAGGGCATATTGAACGCCAAAGAAAACGAGGTACGCGATCGTCATTGCCAGCGCAAAGAAAGCACTGCCAAGTTTTTTCCGAGCAATGGCAAATATTGGCCAGGCGGACGTGGTAAGTGCTATGACCTGCAATACCACCACGAACATGGGATGTGGCCACAATGAAAACAGCGGAGCAAAAATCGCCAGAATGAAGTGGGCGTGATCACCCCAGGCAACCATTTCCTTGAGAGTATTAAAAGGTGGTACTCGGTTTTCGCTCACGTTGTGGAGTAGCTGGGTGTAAGTTCCCAAATCCACCCCTGCTCGCAGGTGAGTCAGATTCAAATACCCGATGTAAATATAGGCTGCGGAGAAAACAGCAATGAGCAGCCAAACAAAAAGAGCAAGAAAACTATATTGTACTTGCTCCTTTTGCATAGCGCTTACCTTGACTCACAACCGCAATCGCAGCTGCCGTCCTCTTTATGCATATGACCGCATCCTGGACAAACGTTTCCTTGGTCATCACTTTTTTGCATATCACCTTCCATCACTACCACCCCCCTCTTTTTCTAGTTCAAGACACACTGAGTTGATACAATACCGTTTTCCACCCGCCTCCGCCGGTCCGTCTTCGAATACGTGTCCTAAGTGGGCACCACAATTTTTACACACTACTTCCGTCCGCCGCATACCCATTTCGTTATCTTCTTTTAAAGCAATATTTGTAAGGTTGGCAGGTTCCGTAAAGCTCGGCCAGCCGGTGCCGGAATCAAATTTTGTGTCAGAAGAAAAAAGTTGATTACCGCATACAGCACAGACGTACATTCCTTTTTCTTTGTTATCCACATACTTTCCAGAAAAAGGTGCTTCCGTTCCTTTTTCTCGTGCCACTTGGTACAGCTCTTCGGGAAGTTCGCTGTCGGCTTTCATACGTTTTTCTGACATATATTTAGGAATTATTTTTGAGTAAATTGGCAAACTTTTTCTGAATTTTTTCTAGTTTCGGATTAATAATAACCTGGCAGTAGGCTTGATCGGGGTTATTTCGGTAAAAGTTAATATGTTCGGTTTCAGCCTTGGTAAATCCTCCGAGCGGCTTTACTTCAGTTACAACTTCTCCGCCTTCAGCGTGAGATGTATTAATTTCCTCGATTACTTTCTCCGCCTCTTCTTTTTGAGAAGGAGTAGAGTACAGCACCACGGAACGATATTGCGTTCCGACATCATTTCCTTGGCGATTCATTGTCGTGGGATCATGCGAAGCGAAAAATACTGTCAGAAGATCTCGATAGGCAATCTTTTCCGGATCATATTCGATACGAATAACTTCCGCGTGACCGGTTTTCCCACTTGAGACTTCTTCATACGTCGGATTCTTTGTTTCTCCTCCAGCGTACCCCGGCATAACAGACACAACTCCTCGCAGTTCTTGAAATACTGCTTCGGTACACCAGAAGCAACCTCCACCAAATACGGCTATTTCAGTTGCAGACACACGTCCAGTATACCAGAAACCCTGCCGCACGCAGGGTTTCTTGGCTTAGCTATCCGCATTCTTTTACGGTAAAGCTGACGTGTATTGACTTAAGTTTTTGAGTTGATTCTCAGAAAGCTGTCCGGCAGCTTCAACTGCCTGGGCAATAAGGTCATTCGTAATCGTCATCTGTTCCCCCAAAGCCAGACCACGTGTACCGAGTTGGTTTTGAACATAGTCTTCAATGAAGACGCTATGTTCTTTCGTCACTTCATACCCTGCGTTGTTTTCTGACAAATACTGACTCGCAGCACGTCGGGCTAAGTGAGTGATGCCTTCTCCACTCTGAGCGGTTTCGACAAATCCTTCTTCGATGCGCTCAGCTGGTGGAAGTTCAGGTGCAGCAGTACCTTCTTCTTCCGCTACTTCTTCTCCGTCTTCTATTCCAGTTGTATCTCCTTCTTCCTCAGCCTGTTCTTCCGTTACGTCTTCGTCAGTGGGTGCTTCTTCGCCTGGAGCCGGTCGGTCACCTGAGAAAGCGTAAATAGCGGCAGCAGCGATGAGAATGATGAGAAGAACTGTTACGGTTCGAGGCGACTCTTGTATTCGTTGCATCCATCCTTGTTCGCCATCTTTCTTTTCTTGATCGTAGTCACTCATTAAACTCACCTCCCCTATCTGTGAAATTCAATAATTGAGACATCGTGTCACTGTACCCCGCATCAGATAGTAGCTCAAGGGGTGAGGTGTGGATTTTAAAAAAGGCCACTTGCAAGAAAGTATCACTTTACTACCCGCTTTTTATTGACGGAGTCTGCGTTTCTTTTCGCTCGCGCGCACGGCCGGCTCATCCATACCAAAATGATGCGCGATTTCATGCCATATAGTGTCCCTAACAATTTCTCGTATGTGTTCCGGATCACCTTCCGCGGCTGACTCAATTGGTTGACGAAAAATAGTGATTCTATCCGGCAGCGTCATTCCCACCCCATAATGTGCCCGGCGCGTATTTGGGATTCCTTCGTACAATCCAAAAAGTGTTTGGTAACGAGATAGGTTTTGTTTTTTTCGAGTCTCCAGTGAGGGAACATCTTCCACAAAAATAGCCACGTTCTTCACTTTTTCTCGTAGTCGCTCCGGAATTTTTGCAAAACCTTCTTCAACTAATTTTTCAAATTCTTCTGTCGTCACAAAAACTACTTATAAATATTAAAACTTATTACAGTACTCGCTTTATTTGCAACTAAGAGCCTGAAGACACTGCTTTTTAGCTGCTCCTTTGAGAGTTTTACACTTAGCACAATCGAGTTGTGGCACTTGCTGCTGCGCGAGATCAACGAAATTCTTTCCGGCTGGAGGTGTGAACTTAGTCATATCCACTGTCCACTTATTGCAATCATACGTGTATGCCTTATCAAGCATGGCATTCTGATTCGTATCGTCTTGCGGAGCTGCTCCGATAGCCTGTTCCTGCGTTACGGCCATCTTTATCCCCTGCGACTCAGTATCAGACCATATATACGTGTACTGATTATCCCGAATCAGGGAAACATTTGTGGCGGTGCTATTTACTTGTGTTACAAAATCTCCACGCATTTGTTTTCCTTGGCCAGTGATATATACCGTACCTTCAGTGCCTGCGTCTTGAAACGTACACATTATATCTTCTCCCAGTGACAACAGTCCCGCAGCTGGACCAGTAAATACTGTATTTTCTACATCAATTGGGGGAGTTGGTTGTGGTGTGCTTTCGGTTGGTGCACTGGCTTCTTTTGGATTTATAAAATACCAGCCAGCAGCAATTGCGATTGCAACTACGACGATTGCGGCCACAAGAGAAGCGACGATTATTCGCTGGTTCATAGTTTTTGTATATACCTATCGTACCTGAGAGTCAACGAGTTAGCTTATTTTTTATCCTCGATTTCCTGCGATGGCGGAATATTGATATAGTTTTTGTATGATTGCAGATTGGATACTGAAACTAATTGGGGATGACCCCTCACAGTTTTATACAGAGGACAAATGGCCAGTAATAACAGCCTTTCTAACAGATCTCATTGTCCCTTATGGCCAAATACTTCTTTTGATTATCCCGTTCATAATTCTTTGGAAACTGGGTAAATGGACTATAAAAGCAATTTTCTTTGCTCTCATCATTGGTGTAGTTCTTGCCTGGCTCGCCTGGCGGGCAGATATACTCATCCTTGATCTTGGCCAAGCAGCTGCGTTTAAAGCTTTATATGGCGAATCAATAGATGAACGGTATTAGAAATAACTTACTATTTCTTTTTCTTGCACTTATATTAGCGACGCCTTTCGGTGCTAGTGGACAGATCTTTCAACTACCTGACTGCAATCTGTTTCCCCAAAATTCCTTTTGTCAGGGCCAATGCCAATTTAACCCCGCGCTGCCATGGTGTGCACCACCACCAGTTGTACGTGACCCAGTTCTCCTTCTTCCTGGCCTCGCCGGCTCACATAATCGCGAATGTATTTTAAAAGACCATTGTGCAACCTCAGTAGGTGAATGGGATTTTACACCAACCGTGGATTGGTACGACGCGCTCATTGAACGACTTGAAGCAGAGGGATACGAAAAAGATAAAGATTTGTTTGTAGTCTTTTATGATTGGCGACAAAGCAATATTGAATCTGCGGTTGAATACCTGGTTCCTGCGATTAATAAAGCACTAAATATGAGTGGGGCAGATAAAGTAGATATTGTTGCGCACAGTATGGGTGGATTGGTAGCAAGAGCTTATGTACAAAGCGGACCGCAGTACCGAAACGACGTTGATCAGTTAATTATGCTCGGCACACCGAACGAAGGAGCATCCGATTCCTATGTAGTTTGGGAGAGTGGAAGACTCCCTCTTCGATGGAATTATCTAGGAAGGCAATGGCTAAATAGGATTGAAAGAAGCATCAAGAAAACTCGAGAAAAAGAAGAGTTAAAAAGACCAAGTACTTACAGAATGTTTTTCCCTTCCTTAGCCGAACTCATTCCTATTAACCCTTTCGTAAAACGCGCTGGAACTACTCTTGCTACTTCTCAACTCAAACAAGGAGAAAATCTTTTCCTGAAAGCACTACACGATACGAAAGACAGATTAGCTAATATTGATGTTTTGACTGTCGCTGGTACCGGTTTTGACACCCTCGCAACTGTGCCCATAACCCACGACCGGACAGTGGAAGACCTACAACTAGACCGCTGGCGTGATGGTCACGGCAATCCTGACCCACCGCAAACAGACTCCACGACTGGCGATGAAACAGTTCTTGTTTCCAGTGCGCAGGCTGTGGGAGTAGCAGCTGCGCCACTGAGCGCCCAACACGATGAATTGCCAGGAAAATCACAAGACCTTGTTATAGCTGCTCTAGTAGAAAATCCTGTAGGAGATTTTATTCCTGTTCACCTAGCTACTTCCGGGCTCGGTATTGATGTGTTATCCCCTGTCCTGCCAATTGTGCACGGACCTAATGGAGAAATCTTGTCTGCCAACCAAAATACATTTCAAAATGCAGATTTCGATTGGGACCCAGCTGATCTAAACGGTATAAAAATGCTCACTATTTCAGATCCACCCCCAGGTGAGTATGATATCGAACTAACCGGCACGGGGACCGGGCCGTTTGATCTTGTTCTTTCCTACGCAGATGAGAATGAAACTACGCAGAGTGAATTCTCTGGTCAAGCCAAGATAAATTCCAAACATACTTACTCCCTTGAGTTGGAAAATGATACCTCCTCTCTCATTGACGACACAGATTACAAAGCGCTGCTCCATGAAATTGAACGGCGAGCAAATGAGGCAAAGAAAAACAAACTTCTAAAAGGACACGAAGGATCTAGCATTACTCGTCCAGTCACGCATGCGGAAAGTGATCTTAAAAATTACGAAAAACGTCTCGCCCAAAAACGAGATGCATCCGCTAAGGATTCCTTAAAAGACTACTACCGAGAACTGAGCGAACTTGAACAAGGTCTTAAAGAAATCGGAAAAGTAAGTAGTCGTCAGCAGTTTGTGAGCGAACTTCTGAGCATGCTGGCGCACATTCGAAAGTATTCTCCACAACTCTAACATCCCCCTTCAGAGACCCGAATTGTTAGCTCGCACTCTTGGCTCGTTTTCGATCGTGCTTACTTAGAAACATTTTGCGTAGACGAAGATTTTTCGGAGTAACCTCCAGTAACTCATCATCACCCAAGTATTCAATTGCTTCTTCCAGGCTTAAGTCTTTATGGGCGTGTAGTCCTTCAGCAGCGCCATCTCCTACTGCCCGCATATTCGACAGCTTCTTTTCTTTACAGACGTTTACATCAATATCTTCAGCCCGAGAATTTTGTCCGACAATCATGCCTTCGTACACTTTGATGCCTGGTTTAATGAACAAAACACCACGACCCTGAGCTGCGACTAGCCCGTAATGACGGCTAACACCAGCTTCATGAGCAACGAGTGAACCATGAGCTTGGGTTTCAATACCACCGGCATACGGTAAGTACCCATGAAAGAGAGTGCTAATAATGCCTTCACCACGAGTGTCAGTAAGAAATTCTGAGCGGTACCCAATGAGACCACGCGTTGAAACCAGGAAGTGCATGTGAGCTACTGCCTTATCTACCTTCATATCTTTCATTTCACCTTTGCGCTTTCCCATACGCTCAATAACTGTTCCGGAAAATTCTTCAGGACACTCTATGTATACATCTTCAAACGGTTCTGTCTTTTTTCCATCCTCCTCTTTGAAAATTACCTGAGGCTTGCCCACTTGGAATTCATAGCCTTCACGCAACATTTTTTCTACCAAAATAGCTAAGTGCAGTTCACCTCGTCCAAAAACCGTAAAGGCTGAGTCTGAACTTCCTTGTGCTTCTACCCGTAAGGCAACATCCGACAACGTCTCCCGCATAAGACGCGTCTTTAGATGACGAGACGTGGAGTATTCTCCTTCTGTTCCAGCCAAGGGTGACGTATTTACAGCAAAACTCATTTTTACTGTCGGCTCATCAATTTTAATAACAGGAAGCTGTTTCGGATCATCAAAGTCAGCAATAGTTTCACCAATTTTTATTGGCTCGACACCAGATATTGCCACGATATCTCCGGCGGCAACTTCTGCTACTTCGACTCTAGCTAAACCATCAAATGTCATAATCGCTGTAACTTTTCCAGCAGTCATTTTGCCATCAGCCTCAATCCGTTTTACTTGCTGGCCCATTTTCAAAGTACCGGCAACCAGTGGTCCGACTGCAATCTGTCCTTTGTACGAATCGTAGGAAACGTTCACTATCAGCATTTGAGTTGGGCCCTGTTCAACTTTTGGTGCCGGGATGTATTCAACAATGGCATCAAAAACAGACGTAATATCTTTCATTGCCGCTAAGTCAGGGTCTGTTCCGGCTTTTCCTTGAATAGCCGAGGCATACAAAACTGGAAAATCTGCCTGTTCGTCCGTTGCTCCTAAATCAACAAATAAGCCGAACGTCTGATCTAGTACCCACTGCACTCGCGCTTCTGGCACATCGATTTTGTTAATAACCACAATTACTTTGTGGCCTTTTTCGAGCGCTTTCTTTAAGACAAACTTTGTCTGTGGCATTGGCCCGTCTTTGGCATCAACTAAAAGCAACGCTCCATTAGCCATGGTCATGATACGTTCTACTTCGCCACCGAAATCGGCGTGACCCGGAGTGTCTATAATATTAATTTTGCAGCCCTTGTATGTGACGGCTGCGTTTTTAGAAAAAATAGTAATGCCACGCTCACGTTCCAATTCATTTGAATCCATGATGAGGTGGGAGTCTTCTTCTTTAATGCGGAATGAGTCAGATTGACGCAGTAAAGCATCAACCAAAGTAGTTTTACCGTGGTCAACGTGCGCAATAATAGCAACGTTTCGAATGTTTGGCTTCATAGGTATTTAGGAATGGATACGAGCCCCACGACCGCTTGATTTGTGAGCATAGCGCGGTTGCTGCCTCGTTGGTCGGCGAAATACTCGACGATTACGATGCTGGTAGCCGCTAGAGGTCGGGACGTGTGCTGGCATAGCTCGAGCTGCTGGCAACTCAGGAAGCGGTGAAATACGGAGTTGCTGACGAACGAGGCGTTCAATCATACGTATTTTACTGCGTTGATCAGGAGTAATGAACGTAATAGCGTGTCCGGTCTTTCCGGCTCGACCCGTTCGTCCTACGCGATGGACATAATCATCGGGACTATCTGGTAAATCAAAGTTAATAACTACTTCAATATCAGTAACATCAATCCCACGAGCGGCGATATCAGTAGCAATTAAGACACGGAATTTTCCAGACTTAAATCCTTCCAGTGAGCGACGACGCTGTGGCAAAGATAGATTTGAGTGAATTTCCGCTACGCTATGTCCCATGTGGCGGACTGAGCGGCAAATTTTCTTAGCCCCATATTTGGTGCGAGAAAACACGAGCACTGTTCCGTAGTATTCATTTAAAAGTTTATCCAAGAGACGCAACTTATCATTGCGTTCAATAATAAAGAGTTCCTGGTTAACACGTTCAGCAATAGTACCAGCTCGGGCTACTTCTACTCGCACTGGCATCTTCATGTGTTCCTGCGCAATCTTCACAATTTCGGATGGCATTGTTGCAGAAAATAACATGGTCTGTCGTTGTTTAGGAACATGTTTTAAAATCTGTTTTATTTGTGGCGCAAATCCCATATCCAACATGCGATCCGCTTCATCAAGCACGAGGATACCAACACTACTTAAATTGAGACGCTTTCCTTCCAGGTGATCAATGATGCGTCCCGGGGTACCAATAATAACGTGAGGTCGCTTTTTAATCTGTTCAATCTGGTGATACATCGCCCCGCCTCCAATTAAGAGAGCTTGGCGAAGACCAAATGATTTTCCAATAGCATTAAACTGCTCGGCTACTTGGGCAGCGAGTTCACGCGTCGGGACAATGATAAGTCCCTGTTTTTTTGTTAGTGAGGCTTGCTGCAAAAGCGGTAAGGCAAAGGCTAGTGTTTTTCCAGTGCCCGTTTGAGCAATACCAATAACGTCCTTACCGGCAGCGGCGATTGGGATAGCTTTCAATTGAATTGGGGTTGGAATCGTGAATTTGAGACTAGAAAGTACCCCCAATAGCTTTGGGGAAAGTCCTAAATCCGAAAATGAAACGCCCTGCGCGGAGGGTGTACCTGTCGTCATATATATGTGTGACCCAGATCCTGTCAGGTCACATATGTAGCCGTAAGGTCGAGTCCGTTACTGAGTGCTTAAGTGCGCTCTAAAGTAATGAAAGGATGATAGAGCAAAGCAGAGTGAATGTCAAGAAGAAATACTTCACACTAGCCAAGAGTCCTCTCTATGCTAAAGTTGGCTCATATCCGCTATGTCCCCAAGAATCGAGATTGATGAGAGCCAAATTGAGTCTTCTCGGAGGAAATACGCTCCCCCGAACGCTTTTCAGCATTATTACGGAGATACCGTTCGCAGGCTTTTTGTTGCTGCGGGAATAGTCATATTAGTAGCCTTGCCATTCTTTAATGATGTCCTACCAGTACCTACCTTCATCTCACTTCTTGCTCTTTTGGTCGTGAATATTGTGGCGGGACTGACGAATCCTATGCAGCGGTGGATTATGTTCTTCGATGTCATCGTTTCCATCCTTGCTCTCCTCTCATTTGAATACCACGCGATCAGTCGATACAACGACATCCCGCTGGCCCTATTCGCAACTGACCAGCTGCTCACGATTATATTCTTCTTCGCGCTTTACTATAGTGTAAAGTCATTGCGCGGACTTATGGTAAGCGACCTAATGATTAAGCAGCGCAAAAGAGAAGCCCAAGAACGTCAGGATAAGTATCCACTAAAACATTAGATTTATGTACGAATATCTTTTTCTCTTACCACTCTTCATTGTTATTGTATCCATTCGGCAGATTAATCAGTATCAGCGGGGAGTAAAGTTTACTCTTGGAAAATATTCTAAGATCATGGAGCCGGGATGGCGTCTGGTGTTTCCGGTAGTTCAAACATACCAAAAGGTGGATATGCGTATTAAGGCAGTTGATGTCCCTGATCAAGAGGCTATTACGAAAGATAATATTTCGGTAACAGTAAATGCTGTCATTTACTACAAAGTTAGCGGCGCTGAGAAAGCGATTATTGAGGTAGAAGATTTTTATTATGCTGTCTCTCAGCTGGCACAAACGACTATGCGGAACGTGATCGGTGAGGTGAATTTAGATGAGCTGCTTTCTAAGAGAGATATAATCGCCGAGCGCATTCGAGCAATTGTCGATAAAGCCACTGATGCCTGGGGAATTGAAGTGCAGTCAGTAGAATTGAAGGATGTCACACTGCCGGAGGAGATGAAGCGGGTGATTGGTCGACAGGCGGAAGCGGAGCGAGAAAAACGATCGGTCATTATTAAGGCTGAAGGCGAGGTCATTGCAGCCTCAAATATTGCTAAGGCAGCCGGGATTTTGTCGCAGGCAGACGGAGCTCTTCATCTGCGAACACTTAACACCTTAAATGATTTGAGTTCTGATCAGTCAAATACAGTCATATTCGCAATTCCTTTAGAGGTGCTCCGCGCTGTTGAGGGTCTAGCTAAGCAATCTCACAATAAACAGTAGTTAGTACTCGTTATTATAAGAAACTCTATGGCATACGTATGTCCCATGCACCCAAATGTACGAAGCGAAGGTCCTGGACGGTGCTCAATATGTGGGATGAGTCTTGTGCGTGAGGATCGCGCGCCAGCCCGATCGGAAGACCAAGGGCTCGGACCACTAACGTGGAAAAACTACGTACCACTCCTCGTTGTTATTACTCTTCTGCTCACAACAGCCGGCATGGTTGCTTACCGGGATGTTACGCAAGGCGTATTTTCTTGGTCTGCAACCGCAACGTACTTCATGATTGGTTTTTTCTTAACGTTTGGTGGATTTAAGTTGCTGGACCTAAAAGGATTTGCCGAAGGATACTCGACATACGATCTCCTCTCGCAAAGATTTTTCGGATACGGATATGTATACCCCTTTATCGAACTCTTTTTTGCCTTTGCGATGATTCTCAGTTTTCAGATGCGAGCGGTGCTGTGGACTGAGTTGATCGTAATGATCTTTAGCGGAGTTGGGGTAGCTCTTAAGATGGTAAAAAGAGAACAGATTCACTGTGTGTGTTTGGGAACGGTACTAAAGGTGCCGCTTACGTCCGTCACGCTCATTGAGGATTTTGGCATGGCTGCTCTCGCCGCCCTTTTATTATTCTGGAGGTAACAGATATATGAAGAAGACTATATATTCAGTCATTACTATCATTATAGTAATCGGCATCGCCGGGCTTGCCTGGCGTTACCGGGATGAAGCTGTAAGAAGTTACGAGCGTGCCTCTCTCCCTAGTCCAGTGGCATATATACCCGAACCTACGACACAACCAACAGATGCCCAACCAGCCGTTACTCCTCGGCCAGTTCCCACCGAAACCGCGCGTCCCGAGACACTCAAAGCCAGTGTAAATTTAGCTGTCCCTTTTACCGTGCAAGCCCCAAATGCCCAATGGGAAGCCCCATATAAAGAATTCTGCGAAGAAGCCTCAGCTCTCATGGCTGCGTTCTATGTTCAGGGCAAACCAATCCCTAATGCGACCGTGGCCGATACTGAAATGCTGAAAATAAAGACATTCGAAGAAAAACAATTCGGCTATTACGAAGACACAACGGCCGCCGAAACAGCTAAAGTCTTAACCGACCACTTCAAACTTACAGCGGTTAAAGTTGTACCTGACCCAACCGTTGCTGGTATGAAAGAGGCACTGGCTGCCGGAAAAGTCGTCCTTGTCCCAGCTGCCGGGCGCTTACTTGGTAATCCTTACTTCCAACAACCTGGACCGCTCTATCACATGTTAGTTATTAAGGGATATACCGACGATGGCAGATTCATCGTAAATGACCCTGGCACACGACGTGGTGCTGACTTCCTCTACAGCGAAGAGACAATTATGAATGCAATGCACGACTGGCGCTCCGATCAACAAATTGAACTTGGACGAAAAGTCGTTATCCTTGTTGGCTAACATTATCTCGTTTACGCAAAAGAACGATATACAATCCGGCAGACTTCACAAAACTTCCTAAAAAGAATCCAAGCGGAAGTCCAGCAATACCAATTTCCTGGGTAAGAATGTATGCACTGCTACCGGCAACGATAAGGTTAATAACACTAAATACAACAGGAATTATTGTATTTTGAGCGGCATAAAATGTCCGGGCTAAAAGGTGACTTACAGATTCGGTTGGAATAGATAGACAAAATACACCGAGCAGGAGAGCAGTTTTTGCAATAGCTATCTCATCAAACTCTCCCCCTCCAAGAAGCACAGATATTAGAAGCCGACGACTAACAAAGATAATGAGAGCCGCTGTGCCACTAATGAGGAGGATTGTGCCAGCCGTGCGCTGAAAAAGATGATGCAGTTCCTTACGTGAAGATACTGCTGCATGAGCAAGTGAAGGAAACACAGCAGTTGCAATCGCAATACCAATAAGACTTACTGGTACACTTTGGAAGTTTCGTGCCAAATTCAGTGCTGTAATTGAGCCGGGCTCAAGCAAAGAAGCTAAACTCGTAAAAATCCAGAACGTTACCATCTCAACCGGATGTCCAATCATTTTAGGAGCCATTAGTTGAAATGTTTTTTTCATCTCGGCTTTTGGCCAGTCATACGCAAATCTTAATTTCCAACCAGACAGACTTGCATCTACTACTCGCACAAGTAGATGTAATCCAGCTCCTATCAGCGCGCCCCAAGCTGCGCCTATAATCCCCATCCTAGGCGTCAGAAGCAGGACGCCACCAATAATGCCTACGTTGTACATCATTGGTGACAGGCCGTACCACAAGAATCTTTTTTGAGCGACCAAGAACGCACCAAGAGCATTAGATGCAGCAAATAAAATAGGAGAAAACGCTAAGATTCGCATGAGTTGTATCGTGGTTTGTCGACCTTCCTCGGATAACCCGGGCGCAACGAGATGACTGAGTGAAGAAGCAAAGAGAAAGATAGCCACACCAACAACGATCATTGTTGCTGTAGCAGTCACAAGAAGCGCATTCATGTAATCATGCGCTTTGGTTTTATTATTCTTGTAAATGCTGATAAAAAGCGGTACCCCCGCTGCAGCAATACCGCTCGCAACCAGTAGATTAAAAAGAAAATCTGAAGGAAGGAATGCTGCATTATACGCATCTGTTATAACCGAAGCACCAAATTTCTGAGACAGAATACGATCACGTAAGAGTCCAGCAGCATACGATCCAAATGTGGTTACAGCTAAAATAATGCTGCCACGCGGAATAAATTTCGCAATAACTGTCCTCACGTGTCCATCATACTTCACTGAATATAAAAAGGCCTTTCCTTTTTTGATTGCACCTTCAGAATACAGGGTATGAAGACAGCGGTTGCAATTATCGGTATTGGTATACTTCTTGTAGGCGCCTTAGTCCTCCTTTCTCAAACTATGGAAGGCAGTTTTCTTAGGATAGCTGCGTACGATCCACTTCCGGGTAGCAAAGAACGTCCCCAGCTTCTGACATTTGGGATGTATGTCACCCCTGACCCAGCCCAAAATCCGATCGCTCCGCCTGAACGTTTTATTGGTTTTCATACCGCGTTGGACTTAGAGATACATCAGAATGAAGTAGATGATGATATTCCCGTAATGGCAGTGTGTGCGGGGGAAGTTATACAAAGTGGGCTCGTAAGTGGATACGGTGGCTTAGTGGTGCAGCGCTGTAACCTTCAGGGAGAGGATGTCACTGTTATCTATGGACACCTCGATCTTGATTCTCTCGCGTCTTCCGGCGCAACTGTTACATCAGGTGAGAAGATCGGTATATTAGCTCCAGCTAACAGTGAAGAAAGTGGACACACCCGAAAACATCTTCATTTAGGTATTCATAAAGGGCACGATATTGATGTCCGCGGGTACGTTCAAACGAAAGAGGAACTAGAAAACTTCCTAGACCCCAAAGAAGTTCTCGACTTATAAAAATGTTAAAGATTATGACAACACCGATATGTTGTCATATTGAATCTCTTGATAAGAAGGGAAAAGTAGAAGATATAACTTCTAACTATTTTCTATGGCTAAATACAGTCGAGGATCACAAAAAGAGGTGAAAAAAGCCGTTCACGAATACAAACGAGGAAAACTAAAAAGTGGTCGCAGCAATAAGAAAGTAAAGAGCCGTAAACAAGCGATTGCAATTGGTCTGTCGCAAGCTCGGAAAAAAGGAAAGAAGGTTCCTAAAAAACGGAAATAATATGAATCAACCAAAGCCTCCCTTCCCGGCCCAGCACCAGAAAAAGCCTGGTCTGGAATCTAAACTTTCACCATCACCACACTTCGAAGCACCTCTTTATAAAGGATCAGAAAAATTGAAAGGCAAGATTGCTCTTATCACGGGAGCAGATTCTGGCATCGGTCGAGCAGTCGCTGTTCTCTTTGCTCGAGAAGGTGCTTCCATTGCCGGCATATGTCTGCCCGAAGAAAAATCTGACGCCAAAGTAACCGAGGAAGCAGTACAGCGAGAAGGCACAGATTGTATGTTTATGTTTGGCGATGTTTCTGATTCCTCATTTTGTCAGGAGACGGTTGAAAAGACGATAAAGAAATTTGGACAACTGGATATCGTAGTCAACAATGCTGCCTTTCAGCAACATCAAAAAAACTTGGAGGATATATCCGAAGAACAATGGGACCAAACATTTAAAACCAATATCTATGGATACTTTTACGTTGTAAAAGCGGCACTGCCACACCTAAGGTCTGGTAGTGCCATCATCAATACCGGCTCTATTACCGGTCTGGAAGGAAATAAAAACTTAATTGACTACGCCTCAACAAAAGGCGCTATTCATGCTTTCACAAAATCCTTAGCACAACAGCTTGTTGAAAAAGGCATTCGCGTGAATGCTGTATCCCCTGGCCCCGTGTGGACACCGTTAAATCCGTCAGATAAACCCGCTAAGGAAGTAGCCGTATTTGGACAAGATACGCCATTAGGACGTCCTGCTCAGCCCGAAGAAATTGCGCCAGCGTATGTATACTTCGCCTCGAATGTTAACTCCTCGTACGTGACCGGGGAAGTGCTTACGCTGCTTGGCGGAGACACAACTGCAGCCTAATCAAGCAGTGACCACACAAGCAAAATGATTATGATGGCTGGGATAGAAAATCCCAAGAAACGCATCACCGCACCTGCTCCAAGTTTTCCCAAGAAACTCATAGCTTTACCGTGCAGTGAGAAAGTGATGGGGTCAATAATATATGACTCAAGAGTGTTACTGTTTCTGACAACTTTTAGTCGCGCTGCCCAATAGTATTTTTTACGGCTCCTCCAAAAAGTTCGCGAGTATAGTCTTGTCCTTTATACGCAAGCTGTTTTACTGTTGGCACCCGCATTGGATCGTACAGTGATTGCCATGGATTACTTCGTCCCTTTATATAGTCGGTAGCCATTTTGGCAGCAATAGTTCCGTATGTCATACCATTGCCAGAAAAACCGGTCGCGTAGAATACGTTTTTTTCTTGCATGGGACCAATAAAGGCTAACCCATCTACCGATTCTATAATTGGACCACTCCAGCGCCGATCAACCTTAAAAGAAACATCAGGGAATAATTTCTTAGCGTAATCTTCCAGTGACGTAAAGTTTTTTTCTGCATTCATTGGAATATCTGAACGGTGGTCAGCTCCCCCTAAAATGACTCGATCTTTTTCCTTATTCCTATCCACTCGGAAATAGTGGTAAGGGTTGGCCATATCTTCGTAAATTCCTTCGGCCACTGTTTTTTTCGGAAGAGATCCCTGAATGATATAGGTGGTGTAAAACGCTTTTTTGAAATAAAGTTTTTTATCAAAAGGTGCATAGGTTGCAACGATGGCATGTTTGGCGTGTACTGAACCGCCGGCTGTTTTCAGAAGCACCCCACTGACTTGCGAAGTAATGCTTTTTACTTCTGTTTCTTCATACATTGTAACCCCACGACCTCGATTAGCATTTACTAATGCCTTTACATACTTGAGCGGGTGGAATTTTGCCTGTCGCGGAAGTTCTAAATATCCGGCTGATGTAAAAGGCAAACCACGGGCTTTAAATTGCATTTCAACCCCTAGGTCGTGTGCTACCTTTTCTTCATCCAGTAATTTCTTGTTCTCATCTTCACTGTTTGCATATATGTAGTTGACACAGCGAGTAAATTCACAATCAATTCTTTCTTCCGCAATTATTTGCTCAATGATGTCTATGGCAGCGGCATGAGAAGCAAAAATCGCTCGTGCTTTTTCCTGTCCGAACATTGCTATTAAGTCATTTATTTCTGTATCGATGTATTGCGTCAAAAAAGCAGTGGTGACACCAGTTGCGCCATGACCAATCTTGTTTTCTTCTAGTAGTACGCTCCTAATACCAGCTTGCGATAGTAAGTACGCTGCTGAGAGACCAGCGATTCCGCCTCCGATGATAGCTACTTCGGTTTCTTCAGAACCTGTTAGTGCCGGAAAATGTGACATCTGTACTCCTTCGTCCCAAATCGGTGTTTCTTTGACTTTTCCCATACGTAAACTATGACAAGAGTAGATAAATGATGCCAGTTTTTTGCATGTTATAATGTCAGTATGCTCATACAATTCCTCGCTGGCCTTGCTCTCTTGCTGGTTCCTTTTCTGTTAGGAAGCAGCACGAGTCGTTTCCGGTTTGTTCTCATACTAAGCGGAGTTATTGGTTTTCATACTATTGTGGCCCTCACCACTCAATCGGTTCACTTCTTCACGTATCCCGTTCTGCTCACAATCCACCTCATTGCCCTCCTTATACTTGGTTTCGTTCAGCATTGGCACATTCATCTACCGTCATGGCGTCACTTTGACTACATGGCAGTAATAGTTGTTGTTATTTCGATTTTATATTTAGGAGCTGCTCATTTTTATTACACCGGGCCTACTACCGACATCGCTTCAACTGTGCGTGAAGTGAAAAACAGTCGTGATTACCCTTACCCCTATTACGTGGACGAGTGGTATGCAATTGCTTTCATAAAACAAGCCATTGCCACCAAGAGTTTACCGGTCGGAAACCCACTCACCAACCCACCTGCACCTTTTCCAAACTTTGAAGCCGCCACTCACAGTTTCTTAGCAAACCTAACTCTTCTTTTAAACCTTGACCCCGTCCAACACTACACGGCGGTATCTGTCGCCTTCAATACTATTATTGTTTTGCTCCTGTACCTTATACTGCGAGAACAAAATGTTCACTCCGCACCAGCAGCACTTGCTTCCTTAGGTAGTTTATATATTGTGTCAGGAGCAAATTTGCCTGGCCTCTGGACATTGGTACCGCTAACTATGGGTTTGGTGGGACTTTTCTGCACTCTTTTTTTCTTGAGCCGACACACACTCTATTCAGCACTGCTCGGCAGCATCATCACGCTCCTTTTTTATCCACCCCTAATCCTGTTCCTAGTTCCCGCTTTAGGAGTTGCTCTTCTCACAGCAACAAATGTACCAAGCTCTACCAAACGCCGTATTACCCTCCTGTCACTGAGCGCCGCTATTCTGACTGGCATTGTGGTTGTCCTCTTTTTTGTTGCCAGTTCCCCCGAAAGCGTCCGAACAATTGGTGGGTTTATATCCTATGTGTGGCAGAATGCTTTGCTCTACCAAAACTTCACAGAGGGCGGCATTCCCCACTATTCGCCGTTCACTATTATTCCTTGGCCGCTCGTTGCCGCAGCCAGCATTGGTATTTATTTTGCATTTCGGCAAAAACGCTGGTGGCTCTTGGCCCCCCTGGCTGTAAGCATTCTTCTCTGGCTCATATACAGTTTTACTCCTTGGCATGTTCTTATTGGGCAACAACGCACCATCATTACCGCCAGCCTTCTTATCACTCTGGCCGCTGGCTTTGGGTTCAGTACGATATTTCGATATGCTCTTTATATAATGCGTTCATTTCCGCACCGAGTATTAGTTGTCCGTGTGCTTTCTGTCGCCGTACCATTATTCTTCCTGATACTTCTTCCGACATACACTTCTCGTACCCACTGGAAAAAACTTACCCTCACCCACCCTGAAACGGGGCAGTTGTTTAGGCCCGCGGCACCAGCTAATAGATACTTGCATCCTGACGATGTACGTATCTTCAGCAATATTTCCGGTCAAAAGTTTCTCAGTTTGCCATGGAAAGGTACTGTTATTGGCACAGCGACCGGTAATTTTCCAGCAGCAACTAAGTCCGGAACAATATCCCTCGACCCAACGCTTCCGGATCGCTTCCGAGCAGCTACCTGTAAACAAAAAAAACAAATAGCTGAACGTAACAATCTTACATATATCTACTTACCCGCATTTGAGTGTCCACATTTTGCACCCCTGGAAACGAGTAGTGAGGACCTCACGCTATACCAAGTATCTTCCTAATCTCTTAATTAAAAGTGTAGTTGAATTGTTTAATTTCATCGGCGTATTTTTGCTCAATAATACGTCGGGAGTCATCGTCATAATATTCTTGATAGGGCCTTTTATTTTTCCTAGTCACGTTTACATATGACAACGATTTGGGGTGAGTAATCCCTCGTTCTTTCATAAATGCATATATATCTTCCGCCAGATTTTCGTATCGTATATACTTAACTGTTGGCACTATTTTAATATCAGGAGGAGGTTTAAGGAACCCTGTAAGCGAAGGTTGGTTCTTGACTCTGCCAATGTACTGAACGTATTCAGAAAATGACATGGCATTTACTTTTCTGAGACGATTCCATTGCCATGTTGCCCAAGAGTACGCAGTGCCTCGATCAAAATTAGAAACTTTTTGTAGCGTGAAATATGGCCACCCACCAAGTATCAGTCTTTTTTCAATTCCCGGCTCTACCAATGAATATATGTGGCGAGAATGTTCGTACGTCGAAACAATACGATCAAAAGGATTACGGATTGTGATGAGGATAGTATGGGTCTTAAGTGTTTCCTCATCTATATACTGATATTTCAATAGATCAGATAACATGGCGTGTTTCTTACTTACAATGACCTTGCGCTGAAGCAGACTTCGTTTTGGTCTAGGTAAAACCCATTCACCCCCATAATTCTCTATCAGGTAATGCGCCACGGCCGTACATCCCCTTTTCGGTCGACCGAGAAAGATAAACCGCATATTGTGCTGTATAACTGCCATCCATTGGCAGGATACGAAACTCTCGTGGCATTGTATAGCTATGCTTAAAAGACCCAAAAAACCTGTATTCATCATGGGAAACCCCCGCAGCGGCACTTCCCTTGTCTACCGAATCATCCAGCGGCATTCACTTTTTGCGCCCAAAAACATCAAAAACAAGACAAGAGTTGACCTAACCGAGTCCCAATTTTTCCCTCACACTTCGCGCTTTCATGCATTTAATGGAGAAAAGTACCTCTTAGGCAACCGACGCGCTTATCAGGATTTCCTCAACCAAACAAGAATATTTAGGGCAATGTATAAGTTTTCTCTGCACCTCACCCGCAAGATTCGAGAAACGTTATCTCCATCCCATCGCGCAACCTTGTTTTGGTTCTCAGGAGGCAGAGCGATCGCACGCACGTACTTCGCTATTGCCAAGGCTGCACGTGGCAGCACCCGACTTGTCGAAAAAACCCCTAACACTATTCGTTTCTTACCTGAAGTTTTCTCAGCTTTTCCTGATGCGCAGTGTATCTTTCTTCTTCGTCATCCAGTTGATGTCTTTAGTTCCTACAGGCGGCGGGCACAAATTGAGGACAAGCCATGGATGAAAATAGATGCGAGGAAATTTGTTGATCTTTTTGAAAACGCTGTCTTACTGGCAAAAAAACAACAACGACAAACACCCGCGGGAATGAAAATAGTGAAGTTCGAAGATATTACGAATGCCCCCAAGAAGAGCGTATCTGACCTTTGTACATACCTAGGCATACCGTTTGAAGAAAACATGCTTTCATATAACCCCAAAGAAAGTACGAGATCAGCTGATCCACTACTAACGAAAGCTATTGTCCCCTCACAAAATACAAAGCAGTGGCGTGATTTTCTATCGGCAGAAGATGCTGAGTACGTGCAATCAGAACTGTCAGCGCTTATGAAAGAATTTGGATATAAAACGTACGAAACAAATGTGCCCGAACCTGATCCAGCTGCTCCTCCTGAACTCAGTATTATTTTGCCGTGCCGCAATGAAGAGGCCGCTCTTCGCACATGCCTCCAATCTATAAAGCAGGTTATTCAAGAAAACAATATTCGTGCTGAAATTATCGTTTCGGACTCTTCTACCGACAACTCCCCACAGATTGCTCTTGAAGAAGGAGTTCGACTCATTAAGCATGATCGGGAAGGGTACGGCGCGGCATACTTAGCCGCTTTTCCGCATGTTCGCGGTACTTACATTTTCTGCGCTGACGCTGACGGATCGTATGATTTCAAAGAAATTCCTCGTTTTCTCCGCCAACTTCACAGGGGAAAAGAATTCGTGATCGGGAACCGCTTTTCTGGCAACGTGCGTCAGGGTGCTATGCCTTTTTTGAACCAGTTTATTGGTAATCCTTTCCTGACTCGCTTTACCAAGATACTCTTCCGTGTCCCCGTCAACGATGTTCACTGTGGCATGCGAGCATTGACGAAAACATTGTGGCAGCGACTTCACCTCGCCACTGCCGGCATGGAATTTGCTTCTGAGATGGTTATCAAAGCTGCTCGACACACGAAAGGTATTGTTGAGATGCCAATTGAATATCACCCAAGAATTGGCACCTCAAAACTCCGGCCATTCGTAGACGGCTGGCGTCATGTCCGACTGCTCATCCTGTATAGCCCTTTGCAATTGCTCCTCGTACCAGGCGGAGCCTTAGCTCTCTTTGGGACAGCTTTTATATTGGCCGACTACAAAAACATCATGCACCTCATTGTTGGAGTGATGACTGCCATTGCGGGATACCAACTCCTGATTTTTGCTTTGTTTTCTAAAATATACGCCATCGTTCACATAGGTGAATACAATCATTCCATTGCCAAGATTTTTAAACATCTGACGCTACCGCGAGTAGGCCTGGCCGCAGCAATCGTTGTCATTGTGAGTATAGCTGGGGTTGTTCTTGCCTCTGACCGACTCTACGCTTTAACGGCAGCAATGGCCATCCTGATTGTTGCAATCCAAACTGTTACCGCTGCCTTTATGTTTAGTACAATCAGCATTCATCAATGAAGATCGCCATTTTCCACAACTACCTCGACAACATCGGCGGCGCTGAGCGAGTTACTTTAACACTAGCTCGCGAGCTAGGAGCTGACGTTGTATCTACCGTTGTCGATCAATCCAAATTGCAAAAACTTGGTTTTACCATCCCGGTAAAAACAATTGGCTGGATTCCAACTAACGCCCCGTTTCGTCAGCAAGCTGCCTCATTTCGATTTCGACTACTGGATATTTCATCTCACTATGACTTCTTCATTATTGCTGGTGATTGGGCAATATCGGCAGCGGTTAACCACAAACCAAATCTTTGGTACTGCTACTCTCCTATCCGGGAGATCTGGGATTATGCTTCGACGATAAAGAAAACACTCGTACCCTTACCGCTTCATCCGGCGTACGACATGTGGGCAGGCGTAAATAGGTACTTGAACCGCCGCTATGTATCCCATGTCCAAAAAATTGTCTGTGATTCAAAGCTTGTACAGCAGAGAGTAAAAAAATATTTGAATCGTGAATCTGATGTTATTTACCCCCCAGTAGATACTCAGCGCTTCTACCATGCGCCAGCCGACAACTACTGGCTGGCTGTAAATCGGTTATTCAGTCATAAGCGAATTGAGTTACAGTTAGAGGCTATGCGAAAACTACCAGCTGAACGTCTTATTATCGTGGGATCATACGAAAAATCTCGTCACTTTCAGAGCTACGCCCGAAAAATCAAACAACTACTACCACCAAATGTGGAAATACGATCCTGGGTTTCAGAAAAGGAACTTTTGTCACTCTATGCTCACTGCAGGGGTCTCCTGGCCACTGCCCACCAAGAAGACTTTGGCTTAACACCCGTCGAAGCGATGGCGGCGGGAAAACCCGTCGTGGCAGTTGATGAAGGTGGGTACCGAGAAACAGTAATTCAAGATATTACTGGAAAACTTGTCCCTCCAAGCGCTGAAGCGATTGCCAGTGCGATGTCAGAGGTTGGTAAAAAATCAGATGGCTATGCGGATGCTTGCCGCACCCGAGCAGCTGAATTTGATACGACTACATTTATCTCCCGTATCTCACGCGTTATATATGCAGCAACATAGCACCCTTCGACTAGCTGCTCGCATTGCCTGGACTGACTTTAGTCTTCGTTTTAAGCGGACAAAGTTAGGAATCATTTGGGGAGTGCTCAATCCATTCTTCATGTTCATGGTGCTGTTCGTGGTGCTAACACGGTTTCGTGCTGCTCATAGCGAACATCTTTTCATTCCTTCACTTTTAATTGGTCTGCTTACCTGGGAACTATTTTCTGATGCCACCACGTTGGCCGCTGCTAACATACTGCAAAAACGCGGCATTGTCCGAGCCATTCCTTTTCCTCTTATTTCTTTACCACTGGCAAGTGTATTTCAAACAACAGCGGTATTCCTTACTTCGTTTGTTATTTTGCTCGCGGTTTTGCCATTTGTGTCCGTTTCATTTCACTGGATACAGTTTCTCTTTATCATCCCATTTGCCTCTCTCCTCTTACTCACCTTTGCCGTTGCCTGTTTCGTATCTATTGCGACGGCGTTTTACCCCGACACTGTGCACATATGGCGCTGGTTCCTTCGAGTTGGGTTTTTTATTTCGCCCGTCTTCTACACCACACAACTACTCCTCCCAGAGAATCGTCCGTGGTTTATGTTAAATCCCATCGCTCGTATTCTCGAGACTGCTCGCGCTACTCTTCTTTTTCATCAAGCTGTGTGGCCAGACCTTACTCTCATCTTCGTTATTACGCTTGCTGCTGCTACGTTGGGCTTCATAGCATTCCAAAAATATTCTTCTGCTATTCGCGACCGACTATGAAGGCAGTAGAAGTTCACAATCTCACGAAGGTATTTGTGCCGCACAACAGCTGGCCGTGGAGTAAGAATTTCCCGGTAACTACCGCCTTACAAGATGTCTCTTTTTCACTAGAACAAGGAAAAACTCTGGGAATTATGGGTGCAAACGGTTCAGGAAAATCTACATTACTGCGCATACTCGCCGGTATTCTGCAACCTACGAAGGGAACAGTCTCTACCACCGGAAACGTGGCGGCAGTTATTGATATGAGTGCTTGCTTTCATAACGACCTAACAGTCCAAGATAATATAGCCCTCTACAGTGAGCTGTCTGGTGCCGGTAAAGTACTTCGCTCACAGTCAGCCGATATAATTTCATTTGCTGAACTTGAGACATACGAGAGGCGCCCTCTGCGCGAACTTTCTCGCGGTATGAAGACGCGTCTTGTTTTTTCCACCGTCATCCGAGTACCAGCCGATATATATTTATTTGACGAAGCCTTCTCAGGCGGCGATGAGCGATTTAAGAAACGCGCCCAGGATCGTATCAAGAAACTCCAGACGGAAGGAAAAACATTAGTGATGGCATCACATCGTCCCGTGTTTTTGAAACAGGTAGCATCCTTAGGACTCGTACTTGATCAAGGGCGGTTGGCGTTTTATGGCCCACTTGCTGAGGCGATACCGCCGTACCGCAAATTACTAGGAATATAAATATGGCGACACATGTTGTCAGTATTAAACCGTATCCTTCTACGTGGCCACCAGATTCTGGCGGGCAGCAGCGTAGTTACCATATGTACGCAAACCTGCCCGCTGGATACAAAACGATAGTCATAGAACCAGCCTCTCCATCTACCCCCGCAAATACTGAACTAATTCATATCTCTTGGCCTAAACCATGGTTTAGCGCTGCCGCGGAAATAATTGCCTCTTTGTTGAACCGCGGACATGCCGATAACTTAGCCGTGCTTGATATTCTATCTTCTGCAAGTGCTGTCTACCGCCGAACATTGTCTCAGGTCATAACCCCTGCTTCGATTGTGTGCGTTGAGCATTGCTACGCTTATGAACCTATTCTAAGGCTGCCGCGTCGTGCGCTCATATATTCCGCTCACAACGTTGAGTATGATTTGAAAAAAATTATTACTCCTCGTTCATTTCTACGTCCCTTCCTTTTAAAACATGTATTTGTCCGAGAGAAAAAGTTATGTGAAAAAGCTGATCACATCATTACGTGCACCGAAGTCGACAAGAAACGTCTCAGCAACCTGTATTCTATTCCCCTGGAGAAAATTACAGTCGTGCCCAATGGTTCTGACACGACTGCAACGAAACCTAAAACACCTACCGAACGAGAAGCAACTCGACATAGACTTCATAGCAAGCGGCCAATGATACTTTTTCTTGGTTCTCTGTTTCCGCCGAATATAGCTGCTGCAAACTTCATCACCAATATTCTCGCTCCGGCTCTTCCTCAATATACATTTGTTATTGCCGGTAGTGTCGGAGCTCACTTTACTAACACTCATATTCACGCCAACCACGATCTCATCTTACCTACAAGCGGATGGCCAGGGTACGGGTTTGCTCCTCTCGATTATTGGCTTAACCGCATTGGTCACTGGACCTCCGCTGAATTTGGCCTCCATATATCTGACCCCAATATTACTGCTGTAGAACTTACTTCAGCCAGTTTTATACCTTCTCTTCTTACTCTTCAGACAGGAGATACTACCGTTAAGCACATTCTCACTCCATGGCCAGAACAAACCGTTATACCGCTTTCAGCCAAAAAACCCAGGTGGATCCGCGGTACTATTTTCCCTAGCATTCCGACTACTCAGACTGTTCGTCTTGGCATGGCGACGCAGCGCCTTCGCCTAAAACGAAAAGGTATCTGGGAAAAAATAGATATTGGGCAAGTACATAACATTCATCGCTGGGTGGCTGCCAATGTCTGTGTTGTCGGTTCACTGTCAGAAGAAGAAAAGGAACTCCTTTTGGCTGCGAGTCACCTAGCAATTAACCCAGTTGCGGCTGGGTCCGGCAGTCATCTAAAAATGTTTGAATACATGGCCAGCGGACTTCCAATCTTGACTACTCCGATTGGTGCCCGAGGCATTGCTGATCAGGAAGATGATGTTGTATCTATTGCTCCACTTGATCAATTTGCAAGTACCCTCAAAACTCTTATGGAAAACGAAACTCAACGACAAAACCTTAGTCAAGCTGCTCGTGCGTACGTTGTCCGCACTCATGACTGGAAAAATATTTCTGAAGCGTTCGCCCGATTACTTACTTCAGTTGTTCCTTAAAGAAAGCAGTCGTCTCCGCCATTACCGTTGGCCACGCAGTCGTAAACTCATGAGGCTCACCCGGATATTCTCGCAGCTTCACATTCTTTCCACTGGCCGTTAGAGCCTTGGCTGCCCGCTGTGACCACTCAAGTGGAACTGATTCATCAGCTGTACCATGGTGAATCAGAATAGGAGCAGTAATATTACCAAAAAAGGTTATAGGAGAAATATTGTCCCAGAACTCTGGGTTGGCAGCTGGCTCACCATGCTTTTCAACAATTACTTGGGCTACCTCTGATCTTCTTCGCATCCACTTTTCAAAGTTATCCCGTTCGTCAGCACTGACAGGAGCAAACTGTACAAACGCATCAATTAAATCCGGTTGAGCTACCGCAATTCTCCAGGCTACGCCCCCACCCATTGAGTGCCCCAGCATACCAATACGTTCGGTGTCGATGTATGGCAAGTTCGCCGCTTTGACTGCACCGATAGCGTTAATAACATCCTCGGCATAACCTAATCGAAATTGTTGATCGGCTAGTGGATCTTTATCAGACTCCGCATGATTTCTATAGTCAGGATGAATTATGACAAACCCTTGCCGCGCCAAGTAATCTTGTTCTCGCTTTAATCCTCGGCCATTAGTATATACCGACGTATCAATATGCCCGTGATTCAAGAGAAGAAGTGGAAACGGCCCCTCTCCTTTCGGAACATTCATAATTCCGGAAATGGTGAGGTCACCGCTTTCGTAAGTGATGTAGTAGCGAGTATAAGATTCGTTTTCCGCCAGTACCTGCCCAACCTTAAAATCACTACCCCTGAAGTCTCGCTCCGAAAAAGCTGACAGGGAAACTAGCTCACTACTTAATCCACCCTCGGAGGCTGGAGAAGGCACTACTTTGGGATTGTTGTTGGACTGGGGAACTATTTTTGGCGTACCTGAGAGGTTATTCTCTGGCTCCGGTAGCGCTATCTTTCCTTGAAATACCCAGATAGTGCTCCCTACCAGTAGGAGTACAGCAACCGACCACATCCATACCGTGCGACTAGTTATCATAGCCAGGGAAATAATCTCGCTTTATATATCGTCGAGAGACACCTATATTTCGTATGATTTTTATTATTGACTGCACCATTGGTTCCGGTCCAGATATATAAAACAGACGCTCCCGAAAATCTGGTACTGCAGATTGAATGAGAGCAGCATCGATCACTCCACCTATTCCTGATTCCTTTTCATCAGGACTAGACAAAACATATCTTGTTTGCATCCCAAACTTTTTTTCCGCTTCAGCAAAAATATCTTGAAACACTAAGTCTTGCGTTCCCCGAGCACCGTACAGTAGGACAATATCTCTCTTCTCATTAGTATCCAGCAAATATTTTACGATACTGCGAAAGGGCGTGATACCAATCCCGCCAGCAATAAAAACTAACTTTTGTTTTGCATTAGTTGGAAGTACAAAGTCACCAGCAACTTTTGAAGCAACTATGCCATCTCCCTGCTTAATGTTTCGCAAGGCACGCTTAAAGGTACTTCCTGGCTGAGAGAATCGGGCGGTTAGTAGTACTTCTTTTTCTGTTGGTGAAGAAGCAATAGTGAAATACCGCCGCACTCCCCGGCTGTCTGGCCGAGCATGGGCAAAAGTGTATTCAAGAAATTGACCTGGAGCAAACGCGAACGGACGAGTCGGTTGAAACCAAAAGTTTTCAATTGAAGACGAAAAAAGTTCCTTGCGTTGGAGACGGAATACTTGTCGAAAATCCGGGTTTACAATCCGAGCAAAAATGTTTCCAATGAGAAGTGCGAGTTCAAGAGAGTAAGGAATGTGAACCAATGTTCGCTGCAGTAAAAAAAGAACGCCACCGACCACAACTCCGAAGGCGATCCGCCGCGAGCGTGTTTGCGGAGCAGTTAATGGTTCAACCAACATCACGAACACGAAAAAGAGAAGAGCGGCCGAGGTAAGAAGGCTCTGGATAAGGAACATCATCTCAGATAAGCTACGACTCTGAACAAAAAAGCCGTCAATGACGAGAAGACCTAGATATGTAAGCAAAAAACTACCGATGAGATGCCAGCGCCTAATTTTCCAAAGAACGAGCACTCCACCTGCGAGTATCACGGGAACAAGTGGTTGACTACCTATCCACCAGCTAGCCGGATACCCCAAAGCCAGTGCCGAGGCGAGAACCCCAAATGCAGTGGGGTTAAAGATATGACTACGACGCCAAGCAAAAACATACTTGGATGTAATCGCCGCTCCGGCCGTTATTATCAATATAGGCCATTGCTCCGGCAGAGAAAGCGGACCGACAATACTGGTAAGAATTAGCGCCGTAATAACCGATGACTCTCCGTTCGGTTGAATTTTTAATACTCGCGCGATAATCTCATTTATCCCCCAACACACCAAAACAAAAGCGACTGTTTGTAAGCTAATAGCGCTCGGACTATATGGAAGTATGTCTAGGATGCTCAGGATTATGGCTGCACCTACCAAGATGCCCATACAATAGAGCATCAGTCGATACATTGTTAGCTTGTTTAGGAGCCGGGCAACAATATTCATAGACATTAGTCTACCCCGCTCCTCCTAGGGCAGCGGTACCTATTCAACAATGAGCTTACCCACCATACCAAGTTGACGATGCTGACCAACTGAGCAGTAATATTCAAATGTTCCGGCTTCACCAGCTACAAATTCAACTGTATCAGACTGCCCGGGCTGTATGACCTTGGTCGCGGCACTAAACTCATCAAGTCTCCAATCATGCGGCATGCTGCCATTATTTGTGAGAACAATACGCACCGTATCTCCTTGGGTTACCTGCATTTCAGCGGGAGTGAATTTAAAGTTTACTGCTGATACAGCAAATTCTTTCAATGTTCCTTGAGTTACACCTGTTGGTGAAGTGACGGGACTTTCAATTGGAGTGGTTTCAATAATGTCTCCTTCTAAAGAAGCATCGCCCATCATATCCATGTCGTATTCTTCGGTTGTCATTTGCTCGGTGCCAGATTCACTATCTGTATCTACTTCGTCTCCTCTATTCGCAAAGGCCCATACGGCCACGATGAGAACAAGAACGACGATAATTCCGATAATGACATTTTTATTCATATGGTAGTTTTTTAGAAATTAGAGGCTATAGTTATATGATTATATCTCATCCTAGACAGTCAAGAGCAAAAATTTGTAATCTCCGTCCGCAGATTATGCCTTGATGCCCCCTAAGAAAAGAGTCCGGGGAAAACTTCCATAGCAATGCCAGTGAAGCTCCGTATAGTTGGAAGATCATATTATTTATCCATAACATCTAACTTCATGACGAATATTCAAACGTTACCATCGCGAACGGCGATTATTTTAGCAGCCGCACTCATGTGTGCCGTTGCCCTGATGCCACTGGCCGCCAGCGCGAATCATAGTGGCAGTACCGTACAAGTTGATGACTCAGACCCCAATCCAGATGGTGGTGGCTGTGGCAGTAATGCCAATAAATGTAATACCATCCAGGCCGCAGTAGATCATGCGAGCACTGGTCAAAAAGTAACCGTAGCACCCGGCACTTACACCGAGAATGTTTCAGTATCAAAAAAGCTAACTATTGAAGGCGCCCAAGAAAGCAGGGACGCAACTACTCGAAATGTTGCTATTGCCAAAGAGTCGGTAGTAAACGGCAGTTTCAATCTCCAAGCAAATGATGTTACGCTCGACGGCTTCATCATTCAAAATAATGCTAGTGGCCCAGGCGTACAGACTGGCCCAACCTTCTCCGGCTACAAGATTGAAAATAATATTATTCGTAACAACGTCTTCGGTCTCTACCTACATGGCTCCGGAACTAACAAAACCACAGTAGGTCGTAACTTCTTTGATAACAACAACCAGACAGGAGCTGCCAATGGTAATGCTATCTACTCTGATCAAGGCTTAAAGAACGCGATGATTGAACGAAACAAATCCAATCTTCACGGCAACTCAGCCTTTACCCTAACGAAAGGTGCTCCCGCTCAACCAAACAACAGCAATATTACGTACGAACGAAATGAATCAATTCGAGACGTAAACATGGTAAATCTCTACCACACGAATAATGCCGATATTAGCCGAAACATTGCTCGGGGTATCAATGATCCAAATGTCGATGGCGGAGCAATCTTCCTCGCCGGCGATGATCACAACGTAACAATTTCTCGTAATGAAATTCGGGACCGATCATGGACGGGTATCATTCTTGCTAACCTCGTCAGTATTCCGAGTACAGATGTCTTAATCGAAAGGAACATCTTGCGCACTCTCGGTAACGACGGAATCGATGTCCGAGACGATTCAGTCGGAACAGGTGAAGCTAACCTGTCTCGAAACGAGATTCGCAATGTTACCAAAGACGGAATTCTCTTAGGTGCAGTGACCAGTGGTAACACTATACTTAAGAACTTCGTCCGCAACAGCGGTGAGCATGATGCTCATGACAATTCACTTGGCGCCGGTACTGCCGGAACAGCCAATATCTGGGACGATAACGACTGTAATACTGATCTACCAAATGGAATTTGCGAATAGGGCTTAAGGCTCAGTAGAGCAAAGACGGCAGAGGCAACCCCTCTGTCGTTTTGTATTAACGCTTTTTCCACCCATAACTATAATCAATAATCGCCTAGTAGCTTTTCTTTAGGCGATATATTTCTAACGCACCATCCTTATATGCCAGATCGTACTGCGATAGAATCTGTTCACTATCTAAAACTTTAGCTGCTACGGTATCGTTGCTTTCAATTACTCCTGGCGAGTTTCGCAGAATCATCCAGTGCGCCTCAGAAGCCGGGTTTGCCAAAGCACGTTCCCATATTTCTTGGGTACCTTCATGGATAAAGGATTTCAGCGGTAATTGAGATTGCCACATGATAGTATTACCCGCTCCTACTCCAGCTGCTTCTAGTAACGGAGCTCGGCTATCGAGGAGAATCTTTCCCCCATCGTATTGACTGCGAAGCGCCGCAGCAGCGAGGATGCTTTGTGTTCTACTACGAGCATTTTCCTTGCCTTCTTCTAGCACTAATGCCGGAATAGTCCAGGTAAGAGTCATGCCAAGGATAATAATCAGGGTACAGACTACAGCGAGTGGCCTCCATATTTTATATGCCAGGTGAATGCCGTAAGCAGCGAAAAAAACTAAGGCTGGGAAAACGAATAGAGCGTACCGGATGTTGTACATTCGAAACGGCACAAGATCAGGCAGATGGAGTGCCGTCACACCGGAGAATAATGTGTAGACAAGAAATATTCCTGGTATCAGCAGCGCATATCCAATAAGTAAGTCGCTATAAGAATCTTCTTTTTGGAAACGACGCCTTAGCAACACCACAAGAAGTGGACTGAGCACAACCAACATGAGCAACGATATAGTAGATATCCGGCCGAGCACATTTGTCATAGCAGCGTAATAATACTGAGCGGCCACCAGGATGTTTCCTTTCGTCGGTAGTTGCCCCAGTGCCTCTAGTTCTGATTGTTGAGCACGAGAGGTATATTCATTGTGTAAAAATTCCAGTGGATCACTAAAAATAAGGAGATTCCAACCTAGCCAAAGCACTGGTGCTAGCCACGCAATATAGGCAAATACGATTGCTCCTGCAAAACCGTAGCGCTTCCCCAGTTGTTTCCAACCAACTGCATACACGACTACTGCTTGCCCGATAACAAGAAACCATCCTTCGTAGCGATTGAACGCCGTTAAGAATGCAAGTAAAGCTGCTATTAAAAGATGGAGATATTGCTTAGGCTTACGAGACCATTTAAGCAAATGAACTGTTGATCCGAGAACAGAGAAAACATATAGTGCTTCATTCATGGCGGTAGTCGACATGTACAAAAGATTTGGGTTAGCAAAAAGAGATATGACAACAGCAAGCGCCCAGCTCTTCGAGTCAATGAACATTCGCACCAAGCGATAGCCATAGATAGCAGCCCCAATATAGGCCAGGTTACTGACGATTGTTCCTGCTAAACCGGTATGCCACAAAAAATCATTCCATATAAAGGGCAACATGAGAACGTGCAGAGCCGGCAGCCAGGAGCTCCCCAACTGACCGAGCCCTGGTGTTAGATTGTCAATAACGCGACGGCTGATTACAAGATGAGAAGCGGAATCGCCATACCCAACAATAAGATTGTGGTTATATGACCACCCGTCAGCTACTAGTACTGCCACTACAGCAATGCTGGCAACCAGGTAAACTCCCCAATCCTTAGAGTGAATTAGCTTCTTTTTCATATCTTCGTTCCGGCAAAAAACGCCACCGAACTTTTGTCTGATCTTCCAAATGAAATCCGTGAATAGTTTTTTCCCAGAAATGTGGTTTCACCAGGAGTTGGTAAAAAGCTTTACTAGCGGCAACGCTCATCATGAGCCAATACAAAGGAACTAATGGAAAAAACTTTACCAGTTCAGGGTACCCGCGCTGAAGTACTCCCAAGAGGTAATACAGTACATTGAGTATATTTCCCGCTATCCAAGTAGCGGCGGCAATATAAAAGATCGGAGCTAAGTACAAAGACTTTACAAATAACTGAAATTCTTCTGGTCCAAGAAAATATACGAGGGTAAGTGCCCACAGAAAAGGATTTACAACAACTGCGATGGTTTTACCACCAACTACTAGCAAAAAAGTTGCTAAGTGTGGAATCGTTCGGAAAGAACGAAAGAAATGCTGCGGAGTGCGTGTGTGAACAATGAGTGTTTGAAAATACCCCTTAATCCAACGTGACCGTTGTCGAATCCAATTAAGGAGTTGGCTATTGGCTTCTTCAAGAGTGGTTGAGTCGATAATCGCTGTGCGATACCCCTGTGTAAACAAACGAATTCCCAGATCACAATCTTCTGTCACATTAAAAGGATCCCAGCCACCAATTCGACGCAGGGCAAAGGTCCGGAAATGGTTGGAAGTACCTCCGAGCGGAATTGGGCCATTAATAGATTGCAATCCCAGGAGCGTTAAATTAAAGAGCAACGCATACTCCGCCGTAAAAAGGCGGGTAATGAGATTATGGCTGCGATTATAGAAATCTAATTTCGCCTGAATACATATCACTTCTTTTGGCAGATGGCTGAATGCGACTACAGCTTTCTTGAGTTGGTCAGGATCAGGGATGTCCTCCGCATCGTAAATAACAACGTACTTACCTCGAGCTTGTAGCAACCCCACATTACAAGCTCTGGGTTTTGTTTGTGGCTGTCCGCTCGGAACAACAATGACTTCAAAGTGACGCGGCAGTGAACTATTTTTTACAGCGGCAATTGTTTCATCGTCTTCTTCTTCCAGAAGAAGAATAACTTGAAGCTTTTCCTTTGGATAATCAAGATCCTGAATAGCCTTTATAAACTGCGGTACCACTTTCGCTTCCCCAAAGAGCGGGCACAAAATAGTGTAGAGGGGGAGTTTTTTATTTTTCAGGCGAGTCAT
The DNA here is from genome assembly GCA_016197005.1 of Candidatus Anderseniibacteriota bacterium. Taxonomy (GTDB): domain Bacteria; phylum Patescibacteriota; class Andersenbacteria; order UBA10190; family UBA10190; genus JACPWO01. The sequence goes on along the minus strand of JACPWO010000002.1, from coordinate 66,685 downwards.
TTGCTCAGCGGAGATATGTAATTCTGGATCCTTCCGTAAAGCACGGTAAATGAGGAAAAAGCCAAAGAGAAGATCAAGCAAATACACTAGCGATAAAAGAGAAATACCAACTTTAAGCGTAAGGGTGAAGGCGCTCACGAGACTAATAGCAATTGCGACACCTATCACACCAAGAGCGAGTAATTGCCATTTAGAAAAAAGGCGGTGGGAGGAGTAACGAAGGGGTATGTCAGAAAAAGGTGCGTTGGTACCTTCTTCGGGCGGAGCATACTCAGGAACAGCGATAGTGTACTTCATCTGGAACTAAGAGAATAAAAATGTTCCGATTACCCACTCTAATCCGAACCTCTCTTCATACCAAAGAAGCGGGTATAGAGCAATTGCCCTTCTCCACATCCTGATGCTAAAAACCGAGCTTTTCTTTGACGAAAATGGCCGTAATTCTGCCTGCCTGTATTTCTTTATTGATAATAAGGATTTTGCTGAGATGACTGCCTGGTCCACCATATGCTTTCTTTGATCGTTCATGCTCGAGTGGCAATGAATACTCATAGAGTCGCTTCATACCATCATCAAGGTCTTTTACAATTTTCTGCGTGCCGATTACCCATACGACATGCTGAGCCCCATAGGCATATGCCGGTAACTGGCTACCTGTATTTGAACCAATAAGCACTTTTCCATCCTGCGTTACCGCATGCACGCTTCCTATGACCCAGTCTGGCGCCGCTCCGAGTTGCCGCTTTTCTCGAATTTGAGTGACATTATCCATTGTAGTAAGTCGATTTCGTATTGAATCATAGCGACCTGACTCTAAAATTTCCTGAGCGATGCCAGCTTCTTCAAGCGTCATAGAGGTCATATTCATGACGCTAGCTTTCTTGGGAATCAGTTCAAAAACTTTATTCTTCGCCTCGGTTTTATTTTCAGTTATGACAACCGAAATGCCGTTCTGCTCCAGAGCAGCTTTTGTTTGACTGATTGCTTCTTCACTAGCTAGCTGGCTGTATTTTTCATTAACATGCATAAACATTAAGCATAACGGACACGAGATATATAGCTAGGACGTTTACTAAAGGAGGTTTTTAAGTTGACGCACACGCTTGTCAGGGTTATACATTTTGTAGATTTGGCACTTTCAATTTCTTGTCTGCAGAAGGAACCTGCACTATGAACGGTCGCAAATCGGCAAGACACTCCAAAAGAAAATGTAAGAACCCCTTATGTAAAAACCCGGCTCGAAAGCTTAGTGTCTACTGCTGGGGTTGCAATGATGATGTAATGGCTCAGATGAAAGAGGTGGGTTACCTCGAACCATTTCCTGCTTTTGTTCCCTCTCGACTAGCTCAGGCGCGAGAAAACCGTGAGGAAACAAAAGACGCCTAGAGTTGCACTCAATTTTAGGTTCCTTCTTTTTTCAACGCGAACACCCTCCGGGGTGTTTTTCATTGGTAATTGAATTAGTGCTGAATACTGCGCGCTTTATGAAAACCCATAGCATCCGTTAAAGCTCGCTCAGATGGTTTATCTGAAACTCGTGAAATCCAGTACTGATTCTCTGAGACAGTTGGCTCTCGATTGTAGACCGAGCGAAAGATGACATTAATATTTTTTACTAGTTGCCCAAAAGAATTCTTTTTGGAAGTAGAGGCTGGCGGTCCGAAAGAGCCATTCCCCTTATGCCATAGCATTGCTCGACGTACTTGATGAACGCTTTCTTTATCTGCTCGAAATCTCTTTTTCCAATACGTACTTTCAGGTTCAGTCAGTTTCCGACCAAAGATATCCATAAATGTTTTTTCTACAAGCAGAGGAACATTAATAGCCGACAGCGCAATATTCTCAATACTTGTTGACCCATCACAGGGGTAACCAAGATCACCGCACGCGTAGCTATTTGAATCCGAAGGACAGGTGTGCAAATTATGACAACCAGAACGATGTGCTTGGGATATTTGGGGAACTGAAGTTATTACTACGATAAACCCTGCAATCAAAATTTTCTTCAGTGGATTGCTTCTTTTCATCTTGCTTTTATATTCTCTCGCACCTAGGAAATGTCAACGGTTTCAGTATCAATTCTCCACAATAGAAAACTACGCCGATTCTTGTCTACACATGACTTATCTTCCGCTGTATTGCCTGAATAAATATGAAGCAATGGGAATGGCAATAATAGTAATACCCGTAAACCAAATAATGGACAGAACAATGTGATTACCCACAGGTGTGCCAATCATAAGAGCTCGCACCGCTTCAATAATGTGCGTTACTGGCTGATTCTCAGCAAAAAGCCGTAAAGCATAAGGCATACTATCTGTTGGTGCAAAAGCGGCACTCGCAAACGTAAATGGAAAAATAATAAAAAAACCAAGCCACTGCACTGCTTCAATTGTTTTCGCTACAAGTCCCATAATCGCTGCCACCCATGAAATAGCAAATGTGAACAAAAGAATAAGCCCAGCAATAGCAAACCAGTCAGTAACCGAAGCAGTCGGACGAAAACCAACTAGCATTCCCACACCAATCATAATGACTGACTGCAAAATATTTCGGACCAAGTCAGCACTTACGTGCCCCATAAGCACTCCCCAACTTACCGTTGGCAGTGACTTAAAACGTTCAATAATTCCACGTTGTAAATCAGTAGCAACGCTTAAAGAAGTTGTAAGAGCACCAAAAGCAACACTCTGAATTAAGATACCAGCGACAAGGAAGTTCACATAAGTCGTTCCTCCAGTATTAATAGCCCCGCCAAATACATAGCGGAACAACATCATAAACATTATTGGCTGAACAGTAAGTCCTAAGAGCTGATCCTTATTTTTAAAGATATGCTTTAAGCTACGCTCAATGAATACCGACAAATCATTTATTAGCCAGTAGAACGATGAGTGTTCCTGTGCTTTCACTTGCCGCGTTTTGTAAGTAAGAATTTTCATTAGGCGTTTGTTAGTTCTTCTGTATTTTGATTAGCTTCTGCCCCGTGACCAGTGAATTGCAAGAATACGTCATCGAGAGTGGGTTTATGTACCGACATTGATTCAACTTCAATGGTAGCTGCTTCCATTTTTTCTAGTACTCGTTTTATTTCATGCACCGTACCACTCGTGGCAATACTTACGAGGTGGCGCTGAGGATCTTTCTGCACTACTTCCCCGCCTAAAAGCTGAATTGCTTTTTCATAATTATCTTTTCGAATAGTGAGCTCCAGACGTTCTTTACCAACTTTGGCCTTAAGTTCATCCGACGTTCCTTCGACAATAATTCGACCATGATCAAGTACGGCAATACGATCAGCCAACATATCAGCTTCTTCAAGTTGCTGTGTAGTAAGTAAAATTGTTACATCTGCTTCTACCAACTGTTCAATTATTCCCCACATTGCCAGACGACTTCGCGGATCAAGGCCAGTTGTCGGTTCATCAAGGAATAGGACTGGCGGAGTAGCAATTAAACTAGCAGCTAAATCAAGACGGCGGCGCATACCACCGGAGTAGGTCTTTACCGTTCGCGTAGCCGCTTTCTCTAGGTCGAACTGTTCAAGGAGTTCCTCTCCGCGAATTTTCGCATCTGCCCTGCTTAAGTGGTACAGCCGGCCCATCATCTCCAAATTCTCTCGTCCGGTTAAATACTCATCAACCGCTGCATATTGACCAGTGAGCCCAATACTGGCGCGCACCTTATCTGGTTCCTTTACAACGCTATGGCCATCAATAAAAGCGTCGCCGCCATCAGGGCGAAGCAGCGTGCTGAGTATGCGAATAGTCGTAGTTTTACCCGCACCATTTGGTCCAAGCAGCGCGAGCACAGTTCCTCGCTTTACTTCAAGCTCAATACCCGTAAGCACTTTCAAATCCTTAAAAGATTTGGTAAGTCCTCGTACCTTTATTGTTGAATTTGACTGGTCCATGTATGTAAATACAAAAATTATCTGAAGATCTTGCCTATGATAGCGAGTTTACGGCGGTTGTCTATATTTTCTGCCTGCTTACTGAACTTTTGAGAATCGCAATGCTCCGCCTCGCTCCATGTAAATGAGCTCGAGTTGGTCGGTAGAAATCTTAGAAACTCGAAAATACAGTGCGTCACCATCCATCATCATTTTAACGTAGCTATCAAAGTTATTAAGTTGAAACGTAACGGGCTCAGTGCTAGTGGCATCAAATACAGTCCAGGTACCAGTGGTAGAAGTCGGGCCATTATCTCCAATATATGAATCTACGACAGTGCCATCAGCCTTAAACTCTCGTGAGAAATTAATGTCATCATCGTTACCCCACACCCCAACGAGCATTTGCTCAGTTGCATCTAATTTTGGATTGGTTGCTACATTATCTCGAGCCCCTTCAGACGCATTTTTTCCGTCTAACATAACTGCTCTTTCCGACCCTTGATCATACCCCAACATAATACCCACCAGCTGCCGCTACAACTGCTACCGCGACACCAACTACAAGAGTTTTAGTCATAAAGAATATTAGTGTTAATTACTAAATAAGATAACGAACGAAAGGTCTTTCCTCAACAGGCTCCTAAACGTTTTCTTGCTGTTTCTTGGTGTAGTTATATTGGTACCGACAATTTTTTGAGCAAACAGAAATTGGAGATGTTCCTCCACATTCGTCACAAGTGTGATAGCTCGCACCACATTGAATGCAGTTCTTTTCAATATCCCCACCATTCCCACAACTGACGCAAAACGTATACCGAGTAGAGGGACGTAAATCTTGCCCCACTGCCGTTCGGTGATCAAACACAAAACACTCACCTTCAAAGTTCTTATGCGGTCGCTTCTCTAAGTAATTCAAAATACCCCCCTCAAGAGAATACACATTTTCATACCCTTGCTCTTTCATCGCGACTGCTGCCTTTTCGCAGCGGATTTCCCCCGTACAATAAATACCAATTTTCTTTTCTTTCGCGATGCCAGATTTTTCTAGCCATTCCGGAAACTGACTAAAATGTTTCGTCTTTGGATCAATCGCACCTTTGAACGTACCAAGCTTCGTTTCGTACTGATTGCGTACATCGATAAGAAGTACATCTTCCTGTGCCATCAATGCATCCCATTCTTCTGGGGGTACATGAACTTCGCTCCCACGTGGGCGAATATCCGTTCGTTTTAGCTGTACGATCTCCGGCTTAATTTTTACCTTAAAGCGTTTAAAAGGCTTAATGTGACTAACGCTATTTTTGTATTTCAGTTCTCCGAAGTGACTTTCAAGAAATACTTTGTATACAGAAATGCTTTCAGGACTACCAGCAATAGTGGCATTGATACCTTCTTCTGCTACTAACACAAGGCCTATAATACTTAAGTCTCGAGCCTTGCTCACCAATTTTTCTTTAACACTGAGAAGCTCCTGCTTAGGCAGTTGAGTGAATTTATAAAACGTAGTAACAGCGTATTCCATACGGGCTAGTACACCGTTTTTCTGTCCAATTTGCAAGTAAAGAAAAAGGCCACCGGAAATTCCAGTGGCCACCACTCCCTATAAAAACGTCTTCATTCATAATCGACCCGGACGCCCAACCCTTCAATCTGCTTCCAGGCGATGCGCGCCAGACGCTCACTGTCAGTGCCACTTGGCGTCAGGCCGTATACCCCTTCCATATAGGTAAGCTGATCTGCTTCCGTCATTTGAAACAAGTCTTCCAGCCCTTTGCTTTCCGACTTGCCATCGGTGTCCACGATAGTCCACAGGAGCGTACGCCTGTATTCCTCGGTCGCATTAGTCTTCTGACTCCTCGTCTGATCAGACACCTTCTGCGCACTCACCTGCATTGCGACCACTCTGCAATCAACCTGGAGAGGTTGAGGTAGCGTCGCCGCTTGCAGCAGAAGTCTTCTTGCTCGACTCCACTCCGCAAGATGGCAAGGACGATTTACGCAAACATTCCTCTCTGCACCCTGAACTTTTGCGTTGACTTTGCGAATCAACGCCAGCTCTTCCCGGAGCATTTCAAGATCTGAGGAGAAATTAAGCGGAGACTGGTTGCTCGGGTCTTCCCCATGCACCAGAACCGAAACAGTCAACATCATTACCGCGACCCATGTCTTCCTCATGTGCTCATCTCCAAAGCAAAAGAACACGATGTTCGTGTAAACACCCCGTGTTTACACGCTCTTTCTTAGAGAAGATGTTTATAACCTAAGTATCCTGTCGCGTCAAGAATTCGTAATTCTGGTGAATAACAGCAAAAAGACCAGTATGCACTCGTGAATAAGAAGAGATAGTGATTGTCCTGTTTCCGTACGCTTTTCACAGAAGCTAGTTATTTGCATATTTCTGCCTAGGAAGTGTTAGAATACGTGCAGAGGGACTTTATTTATAATGAAACACATAATATGGCAAATGCAGCGTTTATGAAGCCAATGACGGTGAGTCCAGACTTGGCAGTAGTAGTAGGAGCGGGGCCAATGCCTCGGTCAGAAGTCGTTAAGAAGCTTTGGGAGTACATCAAGAAGAATAATCTTCAGGATCCAGCTAACAAGCGAAATATCAATGCTGATGAAAACCTCAAGAAGGTATTTGGCGGCAAAGCAGTCGTGAACATGTTTGAAATGACGAAACTCGTCTCTAAACATCTTTCGTAAGGAGAACTGACTTAGAAAAAGCGACCCTGCTATTGGGTCGCTTTTTTGTTACCTACGAGAGTTTTCCTGAAAATTTAGAGGGATTGAATTAGCGAGACTACTTCGGGAAATTTTTTCTGATTAAAATGCCCCCTATCATCAAATATCACTTTCTGTGCCTTCGGGAGCGCCTGCATGTACTTTTCTGTTTGCTCAACAGGAACAACTGGATCGTCTTTACTGTGAATTAAATAGATCGCCTCACTTTGGGTTGCAAACTTTTCTAAAGATGAGGGGAGAACAAAATCAGTCAATGATTCGACCGTAGAGGTGTCATCAAAGGGTGCTCCAACCAGAAGAGTTGCTCGAATGCTCTTTGGAAACGAGTTCTCCGATAAATACTTGGCCAGAAAAATTCCACCTAGTGACTGTCCGATTAAAATAGCGTTATCCTGGATAAAAGGGATACATCGCTCAAACCAGATCTGCCACTCCAGATACCGTACGTTTGTCCCATTTGGCATCTTCGGTACTAATACTTCGAAACTCTCGCCAAGTTCATCAGAGAGTGAAGCTTTCCAATCTTCGCCCTGCGTCAATCTTTCCAACGTAAGCTCACGTGTTTTGAGGAACGATATGTAGTCTTCATGTGTATCAAATGAGGTTCCGCCGTGGATTACGAAAACTTGTTGTTTCATATAGGTAGTATTGATTATTTCTCGACTTCGGCACAAGTAATACTATGCAACAAAAAAAGCTCGAATGTTTCGAGCTCAAGCGATTCCGGAACTTACGATGTCCCGTACCTCGCTTACTTTTTCCCAGCCATCGGCCAAGCGAGAAGCGATAATTGCAGATGCTTCCTGATTAGGATCCATCTCCAACTCCAACTGCACTGGAAACTGCATATATCGTGGTTCTAACAACCACCGCTCATCATTTGCATCGCGACTAAGTAAAAGGCGACGCGCACTGATCACGTCAGCGCCACAGGAGAATACAATATCCACCTGCCGATACTCCAGGTTGCCTTGAAGTAGTGGTGCTTTGTAGCGGGGGTGAGTAATACGATCTCCACGATCCTTGTACGATCTTCCGTAGCAATCACACTTGAGGTTTTTAGACCGCTTCGACCAAAGTACCATAAAACCTACAACCACGCCCACCACCCCCAGACTCAGGATCCAATCCACTTGGGTCATTGGGAATGCTCCTTAGAGAGTTATGGAATGAACAGATTAAAAGCCTAAATTTAGCTATAGACACTAAATGTCATTTTGTCAAGTTTTGTCTTCTCTTTTACCTTCCGATGCTATTCACTTCCCATCGTACGCTTTTTTTAAACCTTCAATATCAATCTTTTTCATTTTTAGCATGGCATTCATAACCCGACCAGCTTTTGCTTTATCTTTATCACTCAATAGGTCGCCCAAAACCTTAGGAGTAATTTGCCAAGAAAGACCAAACTTGTCTTTAAGCCAGCCACATTGTTCCGACTCTGGGACAGCTGAGAGCTTTCCCCAGTAATAATCAATTTCCTCTTGAGTATCACAGCTCACCATAAATGAAATGGCCTCGGTAAACTTGAATACAGGGCCACCGTTTAGAGCAAGAAATTTTTGTCCTTCAATTTCAAATGAAATGGTCATGACCGTTCCAGGCTTCTGCCCATGAACTTCTTTACCTTCTTCTCCATAGCGAGAAGTCTCACCAATTTTGGAGTTCTTGAAGATAGAAGTGTAAAAAGTCGCTGCCTCTTCCGCTTGGTTATCGAACCACAAATGTGGGGTTATTTTTTGCATAAGTATGTGCTAATTCAGAGTAGATTATCTACTAAAAAGGGTAACAAACAACCCTGGCTTTCGCTACTGTTTTTACACACTCACGTCTTTTAAATAAAAACAGTTCTTCTGCGAAGTTACTTCCTAATTTTCTCCAGATCAATAACTTCATCAATTCGAATCTGTTCCACAAAGGAAGGAATATGAGAGACCATAATCATTGCACCGGGGTACTCATCTAATGCCCTAGCAATAATCGGTAAGTGTCTGAAGTTGATATGATTAGTTGGCTCATCTAATAGAAGTAAACCGGGTTTTAGAAGGACTAGTCGGCAAAAAGACAGTAGTCCCTTCTGTCCCTCTGAAAGCGCCCGAATAGGACTGGCCAACAATTTACCATCAAAAAGAAATCCTGCAGCAGTCGACCGCAACGCATGCTCCTCCTTAACTTTCATAACTTCCAGCAAGGTATCAAAGGCGGTGCGGTCGAGATTGAGATTACTAAAATCTTGCTTGTAATACCCGACTACCACCTCTGAGGGAATAACTGCGCCTTCTGAAGATCCTGTCGCCAGTTTTTCCAAAAGAGTACTTTTACCGATTCCGTTGGGTCCAGCGATTAACGCATGGGTGCTTTTCCGTAATGTGAGATCAAACGGTCGTTCGACAACTTCATTGTTCTGCAAAGCAGATATTTTCGTAAATCGAACAACAGCACCAGGAAATGCGGCCTCAAACTCTTGAGCTGGCAGCGTGAAAGGACGGATTGTTTTATCCTCTGTTCGCACGTTGACAATACTTTCTTCCGCCGCCTCGGCTGCCTCTCGCATCCGCTTGGCAACGCCTCGCATCTTGCCACCTTTGTGGGCAAATACTTCGGCCTGCGCACGCTTTTCTTTAATCTGTGTCTGCATACGAGCGTTTAAATAGTTTTCACGTTCTCGTCGTTTCTTAATTTCTTCAACGACAACATCGTAGTTGCCCGTATATTGCTCTATCTTCTGAGTGGCTGCATCCAAATACAACACTCCATCAGAGAAAGCGTTCAAGAAATCCGCGTCGTGAGAAATAACTAAACACGTTTTCTCATACATCATGAGAAACGTGGTGAGGTGATCAATCCCATATTGATCCAGGTTATTTGTCGGCTCATCCAGTAATAAAATGTCAGGCTTTTGAATGAGGGCATACGCGAGCAGCAGTCGAGCTTGCTGGCCACCAGAACACTCTTTGATCTTTCTATCTAGCGGTACATCGAGATGCACAATATCAAGTACTTCAGCTATGAGCTTATCGAGGGCATATACTTTTTCAGGAAAGGCTGTGGCAAAGTATTCGCGCAGTGATACATCAAGCATTTCTTGCGGCATTACTTGCCGAGAGATGGCGATAGTAGCATCGGGGGGCGTACGAGAAATTCGGCCTTCGGTGGGAGAAAGTTCGCCCGTAATGAGTTTAAAGAGAGAGCTTTTGCCAGCGCCATTTTGTCCCATGAGCGTAATTCGGCTGCCGGTGCGCACAGAAAAACTGACACCATCGAGCAGTACTCGAAGATGGTCGTATTCGAAGCTGACATCGGAAAATCTTAAAATGACGGTATCCGTAGCCATAGACGTAACAACCAATAGACCATTTAAGATCATCGTTGGTCAAGGAGTAGATAGAGGGCTTGCCTTAGTAGAATTGACTAGAGTCTTCAAACCTCTCAATATGGTGGGTCAAGTCGACAAGCAGCTCTTTCCAAAAGGAATACGTTCCATGGCTAAAGATATTAGAAGGTGGGCTGAATACATTAAGACAGTGAGGTTAGAAATGAATGCACTTGCCCAACGCCTTACAGAATATGGCGCAACTGTTGAACCTGAAGAAAGCTCTGTAATAGCAGAGCTTTCTTACTCCATCCAGTTCGCCTTTGAAGGCGCTATTGTAACTGTTATTTTCCTTCTAAAGGATCATCAGACGGATTCGGACGTAGTCATCACCAATATGACAACATTGCCAAAAAGTCAGTGTGGTAAGGGCTTTGGCAGTCAGGCAATACAAACACTCCTTGCATGGGCAACAGATAATGGCCTAGGCGAAATGCGTGCCACGCAAGTCAGCGGCGAGAACGAATCATTCTGGCAAGGAAATGGATTTGTAAAATGCCAAGATCCTAACCCCTGCAATGACTTTGTGCATGTTCTTCTCGGAGATCAGACATACTAGCGGCCGATTCGAAGTTCTCGAGTCGGTTTTTTTATTTCGCCTTATGCAAAACAGGTTAACTTACATTCCTGTCGGCTGTAACATGCCGATCTTATTACCTTCAGTATCTATAAACGACACATATAACCCAATACCCGGAATATCGTCAGGTTCTCCAGGCTTTTGGCCGCCGAGTACTTTGCCACCCGCTTCTTCAACTTTTTTCATTGCTTTTCTAATGTCTTCCACTCCAATTACCACCGATGGGTATTGAGTGGTTTCTTTCGTCTTCTTGAAAAAACCACCATTGATTCTTCCCGGCTCCTTAGGGAATTTTGTTTTCTCATCCGTTTCTGAAGTTTCAACGACGACATAACTGCCCATTTCAGGCCCGAGCATTTGTGCCTTCCAACCAAATGCTTCGGTATAAAAATCTGCCATGCGCTGACCATCGGCGTATGGCATTTCAAAATGGACTACAGGATTCATTTTCATATGGTTTAGTTAATAATTAAAAATTATTTCTCGAGTAACTTCTTCATTCCCTTAAGCATCCCATGCCAGTTCTTTTCGGAATGCTCACGAGCCTCTTCGGTTTTATTGTTATCTTGAGAAAGAGAAATAGTTGTTTCTGCTTCGTCGCCAGAAAGCTCAATGGTTACTGTATGATAATTTTCCGGTGAATCCTTCTCCCCCGCAATCGGACTTATGTGGCTATATTGGAGCAATCTCTTTGGTTCTATTTTCAAGACTTTTCCTTTATCTTCGTACGATTTCCCTTCCCATTCGCCTTTCCATACAATTGAACTCCCTTCTTTCCAGTCGGAAACAACATTGGTACCGAACATATACTGTTTTATCTTCTCCGGGGTTATAAGAGCATTCCATACTTCAGATAGAGGAGCTTGAATGACAATGGATGCCTTTGCCACTAACTCTTGGTGCATACTTTTACCCTACCAATAATAGGAGGGGGTCGCTACCCCTTTCAGGATATTTTTTCCGAATGATGTACACTAATTACTGATGACTGATACTAACAACCCCAACGTAGCACCAGCACAGAATACTCAAGAGATGCTCGAAAAAATATATGTCAGCACTGAAAAAACTCGCAAGCTATTCTTGTGGACTCTCATTCTATCCATTATCGCTTTTGTACTTCCTCTTATTGGCCTCGTATTTGCGATCCCCTTCTTCCTTAACACGTACGTCACTTCACTCACCGGCCAACTCGGACTTTAAGGGGAGTTTCAACAGATTGTGAAGTATGATTACCGGTAATGAAACCTAGTAACTCTCGGAAATATTCTTCCTCTTCCCACGCCCCACACCCCAGTCAAGTACTTATTAGTATCTATCGCTCACGCTGGCGTCTGGCACAAACGAGCAAAGCGATCACACAGTCATAAATTCTCAGGCAGCGATACTACTCGGCGCCCCAAAACCGGCAGTCGCAAGCAAATTTGGATTGGTGCATACATCCGTAAGGGCGGACAAAAGATAGCTGGATATTTTCGTCGAGCTGCCTAGTATATTATCGCCACCACTCCCTATAATACTGGTTCAAGGTCTTTGCGCTGAGAAATTTTCGCCACTACTGTATATCGGTCATAGCCATGAGTGAACATTGCGAGTGATGTTCCGATGAGAATAATATGTGGCCAGACCGCCTCGCCGAAGAACAAAATGGACAGCGTAAGAAAGAATAAGAAAAGGAGTGAAGTAAATCGTATCTCAAATCCAATGAGAAAGAAGAGGCCAATGAGCAGCTCCGTAATGAACGCACCGAGCACCACGAAGTCAGCGTCAAAGGGAATGTACTGAGTAAGGTGGTATCTTGTAACGGTCAGGATCGCTAAACCACCGTGAATATATTTTGCATACGCCGAGGCATACAGAAGAGAGGTACCGAAGGCAATTCGAAGTAACAAAAACTTATATTTATGTACATGGCGCTCAATATTTTTTTCAAAAGCCGGTGTTTTTGCTTTCACCAGAGCATACCCGCCACCAAACAATGCGAGCGCTAATGCTTCTCCGAAATAGGTGCCGTAATTCAATATGTATGTTTTGTAGACAACTATCAGAGGAAGCAACAGAAAGAATGTCACCGTACTAGCAATACGCGGATATATGCCAAATAAAATACAAGCACCAAGAATGATATAGATGTACTGAAACACCCCAGCAGCTGAGCCAAAGATATCCGACAGTGGGAGTTCAGGGCCAAAGGCAGCTTGGAAAAACCCACCACTCACAAGTGCCAACCCAAGCGTGCCTTGGGTTATGTGAGGGGCAAAGCGTTTCATTCTATATAAAAATGGATCAAATGTTTTTTCGATAAATGTGATATGAGAGATACCATACACGCCCAGTACGAGAAGAACAGCTACTAAACCTGAGATAATGAACTGCGAGAGATGGTTTTGTACCGTTTGGACAAAATCCGAACGAGGAGCAGACAGACCTTCACTAATCTCATTATGGTCAAGCACATACACTTCGTGGGCCGTAGCGACTGAAGGAATGTAGTAAGCAGCTGCCAGAAGAAATACGAGGGCAGTGATATATCGCAGATAAAATTTCATTGCTTAACTATACTCCCATTCATTAAAGTAGGAGGAATTTTTTTACTAGTACGACCTATTCTTACGCCTCAATTTTTGAGAAAAGATAAGTACCAATCCACAGAACGATAGCCGTAAGAACACCCATCACAATAAAATCAGTAGATATCCCTAGATGTGATTGATTAATAAGAGTACCCCGCAGCCCATCAACTCCGTATGCCAGTGGATTGAGCTTTGTAATAATAGACAGTGCTCCCGGTAACCCTTCGAGTGGAAAGAGTGCGCCAGATAAGAAGAAGGTTGGCATAATCAAAAAGTTCATAATAAGTTGGAACCCCTGCATGTCTTGTAACTTAGAGGCAATAGCCGTACCGAGCGCCGTAAAAAAGACACCAATTAAGATCATAAAACCTAAGCTTACTGGCAGCAGTAGAAGATGAGTTGGTCGAAATCCAACTATCAACGTAATACCTAAGACAATAATTCCTTGAATGACAGAAACAGTCGCTCCGCCCAGCGTACGGCCAATCATGATATCTAAACGTGAAACGGGGGCCACTAATGTTTCTTTTAAGAACCCAAACTGCCTATCCCAGATAACCTCAATACCGGAAAACATTGCTGTAAAAAGAATGCTCATTGCAATTACGCCGGGCGCTAAAAACTGGATGTAGTTACCACCACCAGCCTGCTCAAAAATAGGGCCAAAGCCGAAACCAAGAGCAACGAGGAAAAGGATTGGCTGGCCGAGAGAGCCGATAATGCGTGCCCGTGAGCGAATATATCGCTTCAACTGACGCAACCACAAAATATAGAGTACTTCGAGTCTCATAGTTATTTTCTCCTCCCTCGCCACATTTGGCTTTGCGCCCGCAGACGGTCTACCGCCCCCACTTCTTCTGTCCGAATGGCGTGGCCGGTAAGTTTAATAAAAGCCTCTTCCAAATTATCCACCCCGGCTTGCTGCTTTATTTCATCCGTTGTCCCTTGAGCGACAATTTTACCGTGATCAATTACAGCCACTTTGTCTGCTACTCGATCAGCTTCTTCCATGTAGTGAGTTGTAAAGAAAACGGTTGTTCCTTCTTGCTGGTTAAGATTTTTTAGGTAACTCCACATGTGGTTTCTCGTTTGCGGATCAAGACCAAGTGTTGGCTCATCAAGGAAAATTACTTTTGGATGATGAAGCAATCCTCGAGCAATTTCCAGCCTCCGCTTCATCCCTCCAGAAAATTCTTTAACTAAACTATCCTTACGATCCGACAATTCAACAAATGTCAGCAGTTGATCAATCCGCTCTCTTCGCACTTTTGTTGGCATACCATATAACACGCCATGAAATTCCATATTTTCCCAGGCAGTTAGTTCATCGTCGACACTTGGATCCTGAAATACAATACCAAATGAGCGGCGCACTTCGTCAGGATGATGGACTGCATCATGACCATCTAAAGTGACGGTACCGCTGGTGGGATGGAGTAAGGTCGTCAGTATTTTAATAGTGGTGGACTTACCAGCACCATTAGGGCCCAAGAAGGCAAATATCTCGCCTTTGTTTACGTTGAAAGAAATGTCGTTTACGGCAACAAGTTTACCAAATTTCTTTGTCAGATTATGAACTTTAATCATTTACCAATTATTACCTAATCCCAGCAAGTCTGCCACCGTAAAATATTTAACTCTACGGGTAGACTTTACACTTATTTGAAACCTAAAAAAATCCCCGATAGGCCTATAGCCAATCAGGGTTTGTCGCTAGCACTGAATTACCCTTATATCTCATCAGGAATCGGAATTGCTTGTGCGGGGTCAGTGAGATCATTTTCAACAACTACTTCTAAACCACCGTTTGCCATGAGCTTCTCCATCGGGGACATCACACGCTGCACTTTACCTGGCATGACCCAGAAACCAGCTCGATCCGCTCCACTCATAGCACAATCCCAACCTAAACAGCCAACAAGCTGCACCTGGGGTTCACGTTTGTACACCACTGCGTGCTCAGGGATTTGAAAATCTTCCTTCGTTGGGATGTAGAGCGTGATCGCATCACCAGGTAGTATTGTGTTTCCGCACCAAGCACATTTGATCGCTGCCTTTGCCCAACACTCAGGACACCA
Source organism: Candidatus Anderseniibacteriota bacterium (assembly GCA_016197005.1). Taxonomy (GTDB): domain Bacteria; phylum Patescibacteriota; class Andersenbacteria; order UBA10190; family UBA10190; genus JACPWO01. The sequence goes on along the minus strand of JACPWO010000002.1, from coordinate 51,444 downwards.
ATCAGGTTTCTTACTCTGCGGAGCGTACACACCACTATGGCCATGGATGGTCAGAACGGTTTTCCACTTGGCAGTATGACCGCATCCGCATATGTACCTGCGTCCAAAATAAACATAGAAGATCGCTTGCCACCTCTGCAAAGCAAGTCCGATTCTGCGTAGAATTCGCATGTTTTCCTCGCTTTCACTTTCAAGAGAACACGCAATTTTAACCTTCCAGCCATACTACGCCTGCATCGTAGTAAGTCAATGTAGACGAAACTGTGCTAACCAAGCTCAACCCGCGAAATGTAACCCTAGCAGATATGGCCAAATCATGATGGCAAGTACACCGTTCCAAAAGGAGAGGTGGAGAAAGCCAATGGTAAACAGCCAACCGATCCCCCAGATAGCTCCGCTGAAGGTGTGGTTTTCGATTTTAATACGATCATTCTTCATCTCATTATTCTATACTAGAAACAACCCATAGGGTTTCTACCCAAAAAGCTAACAACAGGATAGATTCGTTTATCGATAAAAATATATTGACAAACGATAAACCATAAATTACCATGTACTTATAAATAACTAACTAAACTACTGCTTATGAAACGAGGGTCAACAATGTTTTTAAGGGGAGTAATTTTTGCTATCGGAATAGGAGTCCTGGCATTGTGTATTTTTGTATTACCTGCCGGGATTAGCTCCGATAAGACGGGATACTATCGCCCCATTCTATTAGGCATGTATCTACCGGCGATACCGTTTTTTGTTGCCCTGTATCAGGCTCTGAATCTATTAAAATACATCGACAAAAATAAAGCTTTTTCACCTTTATCTGTAAAGGCACTAAAGAATATAAAATATTGCGCACTGATAATCAGTGCTTTGTATGTAGCAGGTATGCCACTCATAATTTACGCAGCGGATAGAGACGATGCTCCAGGTGCCGTCGCAATCGGATTAGTCATTATTTTTGCTTCATTTGTGATTGCCATCTTCGCGGCAGTTCTTCAAGCGCTACTGCAAAACGTTATCGAGATAAAATCCGAAAACGATTTAACGGTCTAAGACACTCCTATGGCGATTATAATTAATATTGATGTAATGCTGGCAAAGCGGAAAATGAGTGTCACCGAACTCACAGAGAAAGTTGGAATAACAATGGCCAACCTTTCGATATTAAAAAATGGAAAGGCACGAGCAGTTCGACTGTCAACACTCGAAGCAATCTGTAAAGCCTTGGAATGTCAGCCAGGAGACATTCTCGAATATAAAGATTAACCACCAGTATGGATCAGAAGTTTCTCAAGGCATTACACCTCATTCTCATCAGCTTGGGACTTGCTATTGGTTTCAATTACTTGTTCTTCGACAAGCTGATTGGAATTTCGGTATTACTGTTCGTAGGTGCTCTTGTGGGAACCGTATGCTTATTTGGACTCCGTCAGCAGGTATCCTTTCAAAAAAGTTGGTGGTTGGTTGCACTCATTGCCTTCTTCGCCCTCATGCCAGCCGTACGAGCAAATCCGCTTCTTACCCTTTTAAATGTGTGCGCGACATTTGGCCTTCTCATGTTACTGGCCCAGCAACTCGTTGGCACGCCATCGTTCTTACTGAAGTTCATGGACTATTTTACCCTGGTAGCTCTGGTACCGTTTCGAATGTTAGGGAAAGCGTTGTCCGTTGTGTCTTTAGTTGGTCAAGCCCGCAGTCAGGTAAAACATCGCGACATGTGGTTACGTATTGTTAAAGGTGCACTGATGGCCGTGCCAGCCCTGGCAATATTTGGACTGCTCTTTTCCCAAGCAGATTTGGCCTTTTCCCAGTTCGTGAACGGTTTTATCGATATACAAATTTCAGAGCGTACAATCCAGTACACAGTATTATTAGCTGTTGCCTTTGTGGCAGCCTTATGTTTTCTTTCGTATATATTTTTCACTGCAGCAGCTCAGCCAACAGTCCGCACGCAATTAAAAACGAAGAAGGATGGTCGAGAAACAGAGGTACTCGTTTTTTTGGGGCTTATTTCAGCTCTGTTTTTACTATTCATTGGCTTCCAAATTACGTACTTGTTTGGTGGAGAGGCAAATATTATTAACGCCGGATTTACATATGCGGAGTATGCCCGCCGGGGTTTCTGGGAATTGCTAGCAGTAGCCGTGCTGTCACTTCTCGTGCTGCTGGCTTCCGAGAAGTATTCAGGCAGCGAATCAACAAGAGACAGCCAGTTTCTCATACCCTCTCTTACTCTCATTGGTGAAGTCGCCGTCATCATTGTTTCTGCCTTCAAGCGACTGTCTTTATATATTGATGCATACGGCATGACTATTCTGCGTTTTTATGTTGCCGGATTCATTATGTTACTGCTGGTATTGTTTGTCCTGCTCGCTGTTAAATTCATTAGACGAAAACAAGAGGAGTTTTTCGCGTTTGGTGCACTCCTATCGGTCGCAGCTTTCTTGATAGCCGTAAACCTTGTAAACCCTGACGCGTTTATTAGTAGGTCTAATATGCAGCAGTATAATCGCACCGGAAAGGTTGATGTTTCGTATATACGAGAGCTCTCGGCAGATGCGCTGCCCTCAAAAATTGAACTATATACACAAGTGGAAGGTGAAGATAAAGAGGTTTTACGAGGATTGCTTCAAGCGGAAAAAGATACACTTGAGAGGAACAGCGCGCACTGGCAGTCGGCAAACATATCTCGTGTACGAGGCTTGAGGTTACTACAGAATGTCGAATGGTAGTGAGCGAGAACGTACCATTCGTTTTTGCTGGATCAGCAATATTTTCTCGCCAGCCTAGTCTTACAAACTCACATTAAAACGATCCAGTTTCAACACTGCCGGCACGCTGATAATTAGCAAAAATAACTCCCTTCGGCGATGTTTCGCTTTTGGACAATGTAAAGGCAGCGGGAATGGTGCCTTCAGCAAATAGCCGTTTGCCCGTGCCGAGCGTGATAGGAAATATTTTTAGCCACAACTCGTCAACGAGGTCATGTTTGAGAAGCGTCTGAACAAGATTACCACTGCCATACACGTGCACCTCTTTCCCGTTTTCTCTTTTCAGCTTTTTAATTTCTTCGACTACATCGTGCTGGATGAGCACAGAATTTTCCCAAGGAAGCCCTATTGCTTCGTCCGAGACCACATACTTTTTCACACTATTGATACCGGGCCAACTCTCCTCATGATGGGGCCAGTAGGCGGCGAATATTTCATACGTCTTTTTACCCAGGAGAAGATCAAATGGCCGACTCATTTGTTCTTCCATAACCTTACTAGAAAATTCGTCCATGTATGGGACAGTCCACCCGCCGTATTTGAACCCACCAGAGGTATCCTCCTCTGGTCCCCCGGGTGCCTGCATGACACCGTCGAGAGACAAGAACGTAAGAACGATAATTTTTCTCATATCCCCTACCTTACGGTTTTAGTTAAAAAAGAAAAGGCCGCTGGATGATACCAAGCGGCCCAACAACATTCGTTCGGACGGGATGCGACTCACCCGATCTGCGTGTACTTGTTGATGATGTAGATATGCGAAGAATCATTCTCCCGATCAACGAGTTTTACTGCCAGTGACACCCGATTTTCTTCGTTCAGTGCCTGCCAGTACGTATCCAGGATATCCCGCGACCCGCCACGAAGCGGCATAATCAGAGGATCGCCGCAGAACGAAGGTAGTGGATTACCATCACCGGCGTAGGTGGTAATACAGTATCCGAACCCAGGAGAGGGCGTGAGCTCATACGTCAGGCGATCACAGCTGTCATCAAATACTGATTTCCGCAGTATGGACATCTTCACCGAACTTCTTCGACTTGAACTGACAGCTGTAATGCGCGGAGTAAAGCTTGGATCCGGTTCATACACACGATTTCTCAAGGCCGTGCTGAGATCAAATGGAATCTCAAACTCAGCCACTGTATCTGTTTGGTTCCCGTTGCTCACAATGTGGTACTGACCTTGGTCGCGCATTGCGTTGTAGATAATCAGAGCAGGATCTTTCACCTTCGTCGCATCGACCGCTTCGGTATAGAGCCGGCCGGTTTCATCAGACTTGAAAACACGATTCCTGCTGTCGGGGCTGCGACCCATGATCCAGTACACCTGGATCACGTTTGCAGCCTGATCAAGTCCTACCACAATACCCCGGCCGGGGTACGAGTTCCGATTCAAGTCGGAGAAATTTGATTGCGCCGTCACTTCATTCTGATTTGACATGTCTTCGTCCTCTCAGTTGGAGTTGTGAAGGTACTTGCTACCGCAATAAATGTATTTCAAGAGAGAACAAAAAACAAACTTTTTATTCTCGCCTCACGACTACTATAAAGACGCTTCGGAATATTTAGAATTTGCAACAAAAGAAGTTGACTACTTCTTTGTCGTCTTTTTCATGTACTGAAAAGATTTTTTAATCAGTGATTCCAGAGCTGCTTGATCGACACCAGCCAGTTTCTTGATATACAAACACCCGAGACTCGTCTTATGTTTGCCTAGTTTTTTAAACAGTGAATCACTCTGTTTATTGCCATGCATTATGTAGAGCGTGAGATTTTGTTTCCGCGGTGAGAACCCAACTAACGGCCAGTCTCCTTCTTGTGAACTCCTCTCTGACTTGTAGTGATACATACCAAACCCAACAATACTTGATCCCCACATGACAGCTTTCTCACCAGTAACTTTTTGAAACAGAGCAAGAAGAGCTAAGCCGTCTTTCTTCTTTTCTTCAGGTTCAATGGTATTCAAAAAATCCTTGGCGCTTTGATTAGTACGCTTCGTTTTTAATTCAGCCATAGATAGTTATTTTTAAGCCTAGCATCCATATCTAGAAACACCAGAAAGCTTCAAACTGCCTTTCCAGCAATGAGGCCTGCGATACAAAAACGGGAAGATCAACCGATTACGTACCCGCTGAGAATCAACCAACCTGAGCCCGTGGAATAAATAGTAGGCATTTAAATCACGCTTTGTGCTGCCCACCCAACAGCCAGAATACCCAGAAAGTTGGCCAGAAATGATATGAAAAAGAATATTTTGTGCCGTGTTTTCGCAAAGCCAAGCAATGTTACACCAAGCTCATCCGGCAATGGTGAGGCAACAACCAAGAAGCCCACAATTGCAAGCACCCAGCGGGCAGTTGGCAGCTTAAGAATTTTCTTAAATCGACGCTTTCGATGATTGAGCAAAAACAGCATATCCTCGGATAGACGGTCGCGGACAAAACGAAATATCACGAAATCGCCAATCAAAGCACCGATAGCACCTGTGAGTGCCACTAACCAGACAGAGTTGGTTTGCGCTAACTCACCTAATAGAACTGCGGCCGGAGCAGCTGTGAAGACAGAAGTAAAAAGTATGCCGGTAAAGAAACTACCAATCAGGCGCTGCTCACCAATATTAACCAAGAATATTTCTAAGGTTGCTGACTTAGAAATAAGAACGGCAATAAGAATACTGAGCGCAACAATACCGAAGTTTTGGTACAAATGTGAATACTGGCGACTGCTGCGACGAGACATATACTATGAGTGGAATAGTTCAAGCCAATGAAATTGAACTTACAAATCCTGAGAAGAATTTTTGACAGTGCTTTTTCGACAAATAACGTAGATGTACAAAATATCCAGCAGACCGACGGTATTTATAAGCAAAAGAGCAATGAACCATCCTTTTTGATTACGTCGCGCTGCGCACCACAATGCCATGCCTTTCCAGATAAATGACCAAACTACGAGAACGATCAGTACCCATGGACTTATGGTAGTAAGTGTTTCGAGTGTCATACTCTTCGCTCAACAACAATCGTGCAGTTCGTAAGAAGAGCCGCTAAAGCACCGACCGCTGCCAAAATAGGGGCAAGCACCGTACCAATAATGGCAATCGTTAGTGGGATGACAATTAAGACAACTCCTTCTTCGTTTTTGATGGTAATTCGCCGGACATTTCCTTCCTTGAGCAGCATTTTGATTTTTTCGACAACCTTGTCAGCTGAAATTTTAAATTCTTCTTGAGTTGTTTTTTCGTCAGTCATAGTAGTTAGAATTCTGTAGTTTTTCCGTCAAAGTGCTCGGAGTCATGTACCGCTTCCTCTTTGGTGGTATGAATAACACCATCGCGATGATGAGGTGGACAGTAGAGAGTATAAAGCTTCAATGGCTCAGTATCTGAGTCATTGATGATGTTGTGGTTTACTCCAGCCGGGACAATCACAACACTACCATCGGTTAGCTTGCTTTCATGGCCATCGAGAACTGCTCGACCGGTACCTTCCTCAATGCGTAAAAATTGATCAACGTCATGCACTTCTTCGCCAATGCTTTCTTTCGGCTGCAGGTGCATCACAGTGAGCTGTGTATGTGTAGCTGTGTAGAGTACCTGACGAAAGTATTCGTTAGCTATTGTCAGTTGCTCAATATTTTCAATAAATCCTTTCATGCGTACTAGTCATTAGTATATCACCGAACCAGGACTATACTGGATAGATGATCAGTTGGATTATTTTTGCACTTCTGTCAGCCGTCTTTGCGGCTCTGGTAGCTATCGTAGGGAAAGTTGGTATCCAAAGTATTGATCCTACTCTGGCTACGACGGTGCGGTCAGTGATTATGGCTGGCTTTCTTGTCGTAACCGCCCTTCTCCTTGGAAAAGGGAAATTGCTAGCAACCATTGATACCAAGGCACTGCTCTTTATTGCTCTGTCTGGTATTGCCGGCGCTCTTTCCTGGCTGGCCTACTTTGTTGCCCTGCGTACCGGGCCCGCTCCAGCGGTAGCGGCGCTGGATCGCTTAAGTGTCGTCTTCGTGCTTATCTTTGCGGTGCTCTTTTTGTCTGATCACCTTACCTGGAAAACAGGAGTGGGAGCGGCCCTCATCACTACCGGCGCTATTTTAATGACGCTTCGATAACTCCATGAACCGATTACTGAAATGTGGCATCGCGCTCGCTCTGCCCTTGGCAGCAGGACTGATCGGTTCGCTGTTTACTGCGCCAGAAATTCCAACCTGGTATGTGACGTTAATGAAACCATCATTTAGTCCACCTAATTGGTTGTTTGCCCCCGTGTGGACTGGTCTCTATATCCTCATGGGGATTGCCTTTTATCGCATCTGGTCACGGAATGGATCGACAGCGTTGTTTAGTATTCACCTGATCGTGAATGTTTTGTGGTCATTCCTCTTCTTCGGCCTCCATAGTCCGCTCCTTGGTCTTCTGGATATCGTGATTCTACTAACCATGATCGTAACTCTTATACTTCAGTTCTATAAAACTGATCGCACTGCGGCATTCTTGCTGGTGCCGTATGCTGCGTGGGTAATGTTCGCAACTGTCCTAAATTTTGCTATCTGGCGATTAAATTAAAATGCACATCCCGCTCAAATGTGATATAGTGTGAGTACCATGACGGATCACGAACATCATAACGAGTTACTACAAGGATTATCTGACCAACTCAAAGAAATCTTTGAAGAGTCTAATCAGGCTATATATTTGTATCTCGACGATGCCCATAAGATATGCAACCAAAAGTTTGCTGATTTATTAGGCTATGCTTCGACAGAAGCGTGGGCAGAAGTGACCGAACCTTTTCCTCAAGTATTCGTGAATAAAAATAGCCAAGAAGCTCTCATTGATGCGTTTCAGAAAGCCATGGAGTTGAAAGCGGCTTCAACAACTCCTATTACCTGGAAGAAACAAACTGGTGAGATGATTGATACTACCGTTATAATCGTACCCATCAGCTATCAAGGACATCTTTTTGCATTACACTTCGTCACTGCAAACAACTGAGTCATCAACAAGAAAATGAGCCCCAAGTGACAGTGTCACGAGAGGCTCGAGGATCTCTTTTCTGAAATACTAGTTCTTGGTATTGATCGAGAAAAGAAATACATCACTCGGTAGGATTTGATTGGAGTCGCGATCCAGGCATCGGTACATATATTCTGCTTCTACAATACCTTTGAACTTAAGGCCTGAATCGGCAGACACAAGCGCCACCAACATTGGCTCTGACTGCTCAGAAATAGTCGCTAAGCTCGCACGACTTTTATGGTCACCTCCCACAAAAGTCCACACCACTGGTGTCGGGGCAAAATTGAGTAGCCGTCTTGGAGAATGAAATCCTTGTTTAGGCTTTTCCTCGACTTCCAGCAGGAGTCTGCACGCAGCTTCCCAGCTAGTTGCCACACATCCATTTGTATGCCCGAACCCGCGGACAGCATAAGCAGTTGGCGGACCCATTGCTCGAACTGGCAACATACGAAAACATTCTTGCAGCATATAGATCGATTCAGGTTTGCTGTTTCGTAATGCTTCATACAATACCCCATCGTGTGGCGAAATACTGAATCCTGCTTGATGGAACCTCTCAAGCAAAAGCTGGGCAGTTCCCAGCTGACCAATCTCGAGCATATAAAACTCGGGATTTGTCGCCACAAGAAAGCGCTTGAATGCTTCGTGCCATAGCGGCCCTCGATAGCTCGCAAGCCTTTCAAATAAGTCCTTAAGGAAACCATGCGAATCTTCGAACGTTAACCGAGCATCGTTCATGATGTCAGCCTTTCCTAATGAAAGGAACATTCGCGATCATCCCCATGACGAAAGCGACGGAAGTTAGTGAAGCACAGACTGGTTTTCTAGGCAATCCCTTACTTACTCTCTGCCAATTCCTTAATTCGCCTCAAAGCTTTTGGTAATCTTTCCTCAAATGTTTCCACTTGTTCAGGTGGTGTGTCGAGCTCAACCGTCAACGTAGTAGTACCATCACCCTCTGTAAGTGAATAGCGTTCTTGCCCGCCGGTCCATTCGTTTGCCCGCTCTTGCTGGCCGCTCTCTTGTGTATCTGCCTTGTGCTTAAGGAGCGCAAACTCATAGGGAATACATTTCTCAACGAAACTGGTTACGCCATAGCCGTTTACAGAGGAAATAAACTGCACTTCGGCTCCTTCTTTCATACTTCCAACCATGTATGTTCCTTCATCGATGATGTTCGCCCAGTCACGAAACGTTTTGTCTTCCCAAAGGGTATTCCACACCATCTCTTTAGAAGCTTGTATTTCAATTGAAAATTTAAGGTTTTTCATATGTGAGTTTCCTATGCGCCATTTCTAAATCTTTTCTCCATGTTTTCCCTTTATCTTCTGATGCCTCAGCAACAGAATGTAACCCATCGGACTCAATATCAATGGTCATCCGCTGGTAAAAATCTTCGTCCTCTCTCCAGAAAAATAATCTTTTACCATCAAATGTCATGTTGAAAATACGGGCTACACCACGCTCGTCGTAATAAAACATCTGATACTTCTTTTGCGGATCGCTGAAGCCAATAACCCAGATATCACTCGGCTTTTTATCGGCATCGCTACTGCGGATAACTATAAAAGAATCCTGCAGTCGCTCGATAGCTGTAAATCCCTTCACCTTAGTGTCCAGGCTCTCCAAAAACCAGGAGTTGTACATGGTGTATTCCCATTCTCCGATTAGAGGTTCTAGTGCTGCCAGCGCTTTATTTTTTATGCTTCTCATGTATTTCGTTTAGAGTCTTGATATAAAGGAGTCATGGTGTCCGTAATACGCAGCCGGTCGATTAGGTAAGCTCTTCGGCCAGCGCGACGATTATGCCCGCCGGGCCTCGCATATAACAAAGTCTGTACGTGTCCTCATACTGAACCACTTCGCCGATGAGTTCGGCGCCGCTCTCGCGCAGGCGAGCGACTGTGTCATCGACGCTTTCGACTGTAAACATGACACTCCGAAGACCCATCGTGTTTGGCGGTGCAATCGCCGGTTCGATCTCGATCAGCTTTGGATTGCGAAACTTTGTTAGCTCAAGCCGTCCGTGTCCATCGGGGGTTCGCATCATAACGATGTCGGCTTGGACACCTTTGAGGCCGTTAACTTGGTCCGCCCACGAACCATCGACCGATGCCTTGCCCTCGATCGTCATACCGAGCACGGTGAAAAAAGCGATAGCGGGTGTAAGGTCGTCGACGACGACACTAACGTGGTCTAATCTCTTGATCGTCATGTCCTTAGTATAGCAAAAGTCATTGGCTACCTTTGTTAAATGTGTTTAGACCTGTGGCTTGATCAAATATTAAAAATCAGCTACAAGAATTTAGCTTTTCGACTACCACCCTATAACGGTTTCTTATATTATTTTGACTTGCGTAGTTTGCGGAGCACTACACTTTGTACCGAGGGACTTATCGATTTATCTGTCCGGTGAATACAGCCATACCAACAACAAGGCCGGCGCATTCCTTCTCTAAGCTCCGTGATCGTCCGCTCTACATGATTTTTTCTCGTCTCTGGATTTTTGACGGAAATAGTCCAGCAGATCCATTCGTTGCGGGCGAGCGGCGTAATATCCTCCCAGGCTGTACGCGCCTTCGGGTCAGACGTCAAAGCCTTTCGTAAATCCGCTGGCAGTGTATGCACGGTCCCCGTGGAGATTTTTTTGTTGGCCATAGGTATATCTTACAAGTCGCTATCGCGTACGCAATCTCAAATTTTGCTCCGTATCGTGAACAACGTTAGAACTATTTTCCAGAGGCAAAAGGGGTATACCTATATTCCAGACTTAGGACGATGACGATTTAGTTTATTGATTCTGGAAGATTAAAGAAGCATTCAACATAAGTCTGCTGTTAAAAGACGAGCTTATATGAAAACCTATTTACTTACTAAAAACAGAAAAAGGGTTATAGTTTATCCTCTCTGGATAGTCTATCTGATCAATTCCTTCTACTTTCTTCACCCAATTTGCAAAACGAGTACTAAATGGAGTGGCAATAATCTCATACGCAACTTTGAAGATGTAGATGCCAATTATTGTTTGAATAATAGCCGCTGATGGCAATACACCAACGAACGCAACTGTCATAAATACAATAGAGTCCACTCCCTCTCCAACAATAGTGGAGGCTATAAACCGCCAGGCTTGGCTACCCCCGCGCTTACCCTTTACTAGATATTTCATTTTACTTACCACAAAGCTGTTACAAAATTCCCCTGCCCAATAAGCCGTAATGCTCGCCAGGGCGATACGGGGAGTAAGTCCAAAGATTACTTCGAACGCTGCCTGATCCTGCCAAAGTGCAGCAGGCGGCAAAACTTTAATAATCCAGGTACTGACAGCTAGTAAAATAACGGCAGCAAAACCAGTCCAGATTACCCTTCGACTACGCGCATATCCATACACTTCGGTTAAAATGTCTCCGAAAATAAAGCTGAGGGGGAAAATGATAGTTGCACCAGATATCTGCAACCAACCAAAGTCTACGATTTTTGGCGCTGTAACATTTGAAATAATCAGGCTAGCCACAAAAAGACCGGTGAAAACGCTGAAGAGTTCGAATTCATTCTTGTTTGCCATATTGAGCTTATTTTTCTCCTTCTCTCTAGGAAGTCAAGTTTCTGGATATTCCAAGTAGCATGATTTATTACCTACAATAAATCACTGTTACTGTTTCGGGGTCACTTCAAAGATTTCGAATTTCACGGGATGAAGTTCCGTAGGTTCTGTTTCTTCTAAAAGTCGAAGTGACATATTTGCCTCCGCCACAAACTTTTGTATGAGCTCGAACTTTCCGAGGGTGGTACTAAAACCAATTAGCAGCCGACCACCATTCTTTAAGTAATTTTTTCCCTCTTTGATAAACCGTTCCACTGCTTTATACCCTGGATCGTTAATAGATTTTTCCAGGTTTGAGATTTTTTTATTCTCAGTAAATCCAAATGGAATGTTCCAAAATATAACATCAAATTTTTCGTTCTCTCCAATCGCCTCATATACATCACCTGCACGAACATTGATCTCATCTTCCATTTTATGTAACCGGACATTCTCTTTTGTATTTTTGACAGCAGCGAGGTTTATATCCGCAGCAACAACTTTATTAGCTCCTTTGTGCTTGGCAAAAATAGCAATCACGCCAGTACCACAACCTATTTCCAGCACATTTTCCCCAGGCATTATCGGTAACTCACGTGCAAAAAACTCCGTGTCGTTAAAATACTTGGGTGAAAATACGTTTCTATATACAATAAATTTCTTCCCTAAGACCCCTACCCAATACGGCCATTTTTCTTCTTGGCTATCTCTCAGAATTTGTTTGGTTCCGGCGCGGTAATCCTGATATACAAGACGACGGTATCGATTCATGTCTGGTTGCCGAGTCATATTCTTACTTTACTCCATCATTAATCAATGCATGTTTACAACTACAAAGAAAGAGCTACTTTCTCGATCTAAACCACTGACTCCGCTTCTTTGGTTAACCAATCGATATCGAATTGAGTTTGTTTTTCTTTGTGTTCATTATCCAGTTTTCTCACCGCATCGTATGAGAGGTATTTGACTGCTTGATCAAGAGACAAATAGCTACTGGCAAACGTAGGTCTTCGTAGTTGTTCAAAGACCTTACTTTTTCGCTCACGACTGGCAACTATAAAAAGTGGATATGTGGAATTCGGAGTCAACGTACGCAAGTCAGACAAGCGTAAGATCCCTGAATAAATGCTTGTTGAGTGTTCTATTTCAAAGGCCGACTTAATTGAATGTCCCAGTTTCCAGACCGTATCAATATTCTTTATATACGTCGGTACATCGATAGTTTCCTGAAACTCCTTCATAACGTGATCGCGGAATTTATGCCCGTCGAATTCTCTTGCTTGGTCACCAGCCGGCACCCACACATCAAAACTAGACATGATACCTAGACGAATGAGCCGCCACTGCATTTCTGTGTGCTCAGTTGGTGCTTTTGCAGTTTTTTCTTCAATAATTTCGCTCACGATCTTTTTCCTTTCAAACTCTATCTCTTCAAGTTCTTCACCCTTTTCTAGTTTCTCGAGCAAGGATACGAGATCACCATATACAGATAGTAGTCGATCTACTCTGTCTTGCTTCATGGCCATAAACCCTTGAGGATGATAATTTTCCTCATAGCCAAGGTATTTATTCAACCTGGACATTGAGACGTTAAGGGCGACGTCATTCGTCATGAAATACATATATTCCCAGGTTTTGCCATTCTCATCTTTTTGCCAGAAATGGTGAGCTAAGTTCTCATTACGAACTTTTAATGCTATCTCAGCCGCAAGAATAATTTTTCCCTTTCGATACACCATCACGTAATCACCTGGCTCCATAACTTCCCAATTCCGGATATTATTCGTTCCTGGTACGGCACCCCACGCGGCATAAGATCGGCCATGGGCGTAGTTCCTTAATTGCTCTGTTTCCTCGGGGTTAATGAACTTCTCGATTTCGTCTAGAGACCGACGGTTTTTAATAGTGTCATGGTAATGTTGATCGGTTTCGTGACCACCACCTGCCATAACAAAGAAAATTTTTCGTGTTTTACTCATTATCTCCTAGAGTGGATCAGAGCGGAATAGGGGTCAAGATTGCTCGCCACGGTAGAGAAAGTAAGAACCTGCTCCTTCCTAAACACAGAGTTTATGTAATCGTGGGATTTCGTAAAACAAAGTAGTAATCACCATATTCCGAATCATGATTTGGCCATGTCTTATGTAGATCGGCTGTAGCAAAGTACTTCTCAAACACGAGCTTCATTCTCTTAAGTGAGCTCTTATATTCAATTCCCAAAACATCGTTCCGTGATATTCCAATAGCTGCTTCCACAATCTCTTCTGGAGCGTCATTTTGAATAGTTGCAATAAGATACTCATATCCCAATTTAGCGCTTGCAATTTTTCGCTCTCCCTCGTCCTTATAATCATCAATATAGGGGTCAGCCACTATGGCCAGACCGTCATCTGTGATGAGTTTAGAAATCTTTTTGATGAATGGCTCCTGTTTCTCGTATTGAAGATGGTGCACACCAGCCATACAGAGGACAACATTATACTTACCAGGAGGTTGCCATTCAAAAGCATCAGCCACCACAAAATCAATACCACGGTAATGAGCTTTAGCATATTGAATAAACTCTGGTTCTAGATCTACACCCGTCAAAACAAGATCTATGCGCTTTTTGTGAAGCTCTGCCAAGGAATAACCAGTGCCACACATCAAGTCGAGAACTGTTCCATCTGATGGGGCCTTGGTTAACACAATATCTTCAATTTGCTTTACTAAAATCCCCCAAGGGAAATACCTAAACTCCTTTTCGTATATTTCGGCTGTTGGTAAATTTTGCATGTATTAAACTTACCACCACCATATACGAACACCAGAAATATTTTGCTCCGAGGAATAGAGAAGGTTCGAACCAAAATTCCGTTTATGACAAGACCAATATCCAAGCCCAAAAGCCTCTCAGCTTAGACTGGTAGCTAGTAGCCCCGGAGTAACTACCCACAATTAGCAAACAAGCGTCGGCCCGTCCTTCATCTTCCCTTCATAAAGGGTTTTCTACAGTGATGACATATGAAAATCCCATACCGTAACCCGTGGCTTATTAGTGCAGTCGTAATCGCAGTCGTCGCTGGCGGCTGGTGGTGGTACAGCTCAAATACAACTGAAACCTCTACTACCCCAACAACGGAAACAGTTACAAAAGGTACGCTGGTCCAATCCGTTACTGGTACGGGTTCTGTGCTGGCAAAGATTCAGGCTGATGTCAGCGTGAGTGGTCAGGGACGTGTTGAGCAGCTGCTCGTCAAAGACGGTGACGTAGTTAGGGCTGACCAAGCACTACTCAAAATTAAGTCGCTGGCAACAGCTGAAGATATTGCGAAAGCATATGCCTCGCTTTTATCTGCACAAGGAGCAGTAACTGATGCGCAACAACGACTGCAAGATACTCAGAAAAATGAAAACATTGAAAAGACTACCTTAGCCGCCAGCCAACTGGCCTACGACCAAGCGAAAATTGCCGTTAACCAGCCAGTGATTGATGCCGATAAAGGCGTCATCGGTGCAGCCATAACTCAGGAAGCAGCTGATACTGCGCTAAAAACAGTCTCAGCTGAACGCGGTACACAAAGTGCCAAAATTGATCTGCAGACAGCTACATTACAAGGCCAAGAAAATTTGAAAACAGCTGATGTGGCGCTCCAACAATCAAAGAGAGATACCGAGTCGGCAGCGCTCAAAACTAAGAGTGCGCAGCAGTCATACAATGCGTCTGCGGCGAGCCTAACTGCCAGTCGCTTAAGCTATCAGGCACTCACAAGCCAAACACTAACTGCGCCTGTTGGCGGTACGATTATGAATCTGTCGTTGGTGGAAGGCAGTACTGTCGGCAGTAGTAATGCAGCAAGCAGTAGCGACACTGGGAGCAGCGGATCATCAACGTCTCTCTTTTCCATCATTGATCTAATGAGTCTACGGGCACAGGTCGCTATTAATGAAATAGATATTGCGAGTGTAGAGATCGGCCAACCGGCAACGCTAACGTTTGATGCCTTACCAGATAAGACTCTTACCGGAAGCGTGGTGGGCATTGATCGATTAGGTACCACTACTTCCGGCGTTACGACGTACAACGTAGAGATAGGGCTCGATATGATCGATGAAAGTATTCGTCCAGGCATGACTGCGAGCGCCAGCATTATTACTGAACAGAAAAATGATGTGCTCTTGGTACCAAGTGCGGCAGTGAGCACCCAGAATGACCAAGATTCTGTTCAGATTATGCGAGACGGTGCTGCTACCACCATCACCGTAACAATCGGTGCAAACAATGATACGCATACAGAAATTATTGATGGCTTACAGGAAGGTGATCAAATAATTACCAGCCAAGGAACAGGAACAACGAGTGGTGCCTTTAGCGCACAAACACAGCAAGGCAACGGTGGTGGACCAGGTGGTGGCGCAATCTTTAGGTAAAGAACGATGATCGAAATTAAGAACATCACCAAAACCTTTCCTGATGGCACTCGTGCTCTAAAGGGTATAAGTCTTTCTATTCAAAAAGGTGAGTTCGTCGCCATCATGGGCCCTTCAGGCTCTGGGAAATCAACACTTATGCATATCATAGGCGCACTGGATATTCCAACTACGGGCACATATGAACTTGATAGTGAAGCGGTCCAGGACTTAGATGATGATCGCTTGTCTGACATTCGGAACCGCAAAATTGGTTTTGTCTTTCAGGCGTTTAACTTACTCGCTCGCATGAGCTTACTCAAAAATGTCGCCCTGCCACTGGCCTACGCGAACGATACGACACGAGAAGAAAAAGCGAAGAAAGTACTGAGTCGTGTTGGTCTCGCTGATCATCTTAACAAGCTTCCGAATGAAATTTCTGGTGGGCAAAAACAGCGGGTGGCCATCGCCAGGGCACTGGTAACCAATCCTAGTATTCTTCTAGCGGATGAGCCTACCGGTAATTTAGATACCAAAACCGGAGACGAAATTATGCACTTTTTTCAAAAGCTGAACGCCCAAGGCCACACCATCATCATGGTGACGCACGAACATGATATCGCCGCCCACGCCAAACGGGTCATTACCCTACGCGATGGCCTCGTCAGTGAAGACAAACATCAGCAACCGCACGAGCACCCTATTCCTACATCGCCTCATGCCCATGGATTTTAAAGAAACAATGAGTACTGCCCTTGATGCGTTACTTGGTAATAAACTACGCACAGGTTTAGCTATTCTCGGTATAGTCATTGGTATTGCCGCGGTGGTGGGATTAATTGCACTTGGCCAAGGAACCCAGGCACAAGTCACCGAGCGCATATCTTCAATCGGCTCAAACCTTCTTACGATCTCCTCGAGCGCAACAAACCAGGGTGGAGGTGTGCAAGGTGCAGCAGGGTCAGCCAACACGCTGACGCTTGAGGATGCCCAGGCAATTGCTGACAATGCGTCACTGACAACTGTTGAGGCGGTGAGTGCCGAGGTATCACGGAATTACCAAGCCACTCAAGGACGAAACAATACCAATGCCCGAGTGACAGGTGCACTGCCAGACTATCGTATTACCTCGAATATCACGATGGCGTCGGGCACTTTTCTCTCCGATAGAAATATTGTGGGTATAGAAAAAGTAGCCGTGCTCGGACCCAATGTCGTTGAAGATTTATTTGGCACTGGCGGCACAGCCGTTGGCCAGACTATTCAAATCAATCGCATTCCGTTTAAAGTTATCGGCGTCACGGTCGCTAAAGGCGGCGGGGGATTTGGCAGCTCCGACGACGGTATATTCGTGCCAGTTACTACGGCTCAGAAATTACTCGCTGGCACTGGGTACGTGAGCAGCATTTCAGTAGCTGCGGTGAGCGCAGAAACGATGAATCAGACGATGGATGAGGTAGGTATGTTCTTATTACGCCGGCACCATCTTACTAATCCGACTGAAGCCGACTTTACTATTCGCTCCCAAGCCGATCTCTTAAACGCTGTCACGGAAACTACCAGCACCTTCACTAACCTACTCTCTGGCATTGCCGCCATATCACTGCTCGTCGGTGGCATTGGCATTATGAATATCATGCTTGTCACCATTACCGAGCGCACACGAGAGATTGGTATTCGCAAAGCAATTGGGGCAAAGAAAAAAGATATTTTGCTGCAATTTCTGCTCGAGTCGGCGGTACTCACCATCGTCGGCGGTATTTTTGGCATCCTGCTTGGTTTTGGCATCTCCTTCTTAGCCAGCCGATTACTCAATCTCACTGCTTCCTATTCGCTCTATGGCCCACTCCTGGCCTTCACTGTTTCTACTGCCATCGGCATTATTTTTGGCTACTACCCTGCTCGTCGGGCAGCACAACTGCAGCCAATAGTGGCATTGCATTATGAGTAACTCATTGCGGAAGGAGGTGTTTGAATATGACAACTAAAGCAACGATTGCGACTACTGCGATCGCCTGTCTCATCGTAGGTGGTGCAGCTGGATATTTCGGCGGCACGAAACTGAGCGGGGCACAACCAGGACCACGTCCCGGCATGATGGGTAACTTCCGCGGCATGCCAGGCGCTAATGGACAGATGTCTGGTGGAGGTAGAGTTACCGGTGCAGTTCAGTCGGTAACGGATGGCAGAATCACCGTGCAAACACCTGATAACAGCTCTCATATTGTTCTGGTAAATAGCAGCACCGCCTACCAGAAGATGACCAGTGGTTCAGCCAGCGATGTCACCTCCGGCACGCAGGTGATTGTCACGGGACAACAAAACCCTGATGGCAGCACGACGGCTACCTCAATTCAAATCGTTCCAGAAGGTATGAATATTCCCTTCGGGAATCGACCGGGCGGGCAAAGTGGGAACCAAGCTTTACCGAATCAACAATAACTCTGTAGAGGCCGCTTACTATCAGCGGCCTCTACATTCTGGTATCTTCATTGGTTCTTCATCATCATATTGGTACTACTAAAACTATGCGTATCTTAGTCGTTGAAGACGAACCTAAACTAAATAAAGGAATTGTCAAGGGTCTTAAGACCCGCGGTTACGCGGTTGATTTCACCTTTGAGGGACAAGCTGGGGAAAATTTGGCTCGCAAGAACCCGTATGATCTGATCCTGCTCGATATCATGATGCCTCGACGAGACGGCCTGACCGTCTGCCGCAATTTACGCAAAGACGGTATCACAACGCCGATACTCTTCCTTACCGCTAAGGATGCAGTAGAAGATAAAGTTACGGGATTAGATGAAGGGGCTGATGATTATTTAATTAAGCCTTTTTCTTTCGAGGAATTAACTGCTCGTATTCGCAGCCTACTGCGCCGCCCCAACGGAATGGTCTCGGACACGCTCACTCTCGATGATTTAAAGCTTGATACACAGGCTCAACGTTTAACAATTAACGATACAGAGATTTCTTTGACGACCCGCGAGTATTCTTTATTAGAATACCTCTTGCGTAACCGCGACAAGGTTATCACCCGCGAAGATATACTCGACCACGTATGGGATAATTTCTATGACTCATTAAGTAACGTGGTCGACGTCCATTTAAAGAACCTGCGTAAAAAACTACCAAAAGACTATGCCAAACGAATTGAAACAATTCGCGGAAAAGGTTACCGGGTTGCGTAACGACAAGTTTCAGCTGACGCGTCTGCGGCTGACTGGCATTTATGCCGTTCTTCTATTGGCTGTCTTAGTTATTTCTGCTATTACCACACATTCGGTTTTCTCAAACCGGCTTGAGGCGCGCATGTTTTTTCGAGGACGACCTTTGCCACCACCACCACAAATTTTAGAAATAGGGCAAGAAGCTCGAGCACAAGCCCGGCAAGAACTGATCACCTCCATGATATTAGTGAATGGCACACTCTTTATTGGCGCCGTCGGTTTAAGCTATATTCTCGCTGGTCTTACACTTCGCCCCATCAAACAAGCATACGAACAACAGCGCCGTTTCTTAAGCGATGCTTCTCACGAACTGCGCACCCCGTTAGCCATCCTCCAAACTGACTTAGAAAATGAGCTTGATAATACCAAGGCAAGCACTGAAGAAAAAGAAAATGCACAGAGCCACCTTGAAGAAGTGCAGCGCATGGGTAGGATTGTTAAAGACTTACTCTTGATCTCACGTCTTGATGGTGAGAATCAGCTATCCACATCTAAAGAAGCGATTGACCTCAACGAGATAGTCACGGCAACCGTCAAGCGTCTCCAGGGGTACGCAACAAAACACAACATTAAGGTCATCTCTTCTCCTGTGACACACGAGTTGCCAGTAATGGTTACTGCCAACAAAGAACATATCCTGCAGGCGATCAGCAACCTAATTAAGAATGGTATCGATCACAATAAACCCAATGGAAATGTTGTCGTTAGCCTAAGACCCAATAAAACTAGCGTCGATATTATAGTCAGCGATACCGGTATCGGCATCGCTGAAGAAGAAATTCCAAAACTCTTTGATCGTTTCTACAGGGTTGACCAAAGTCGATCACGCGAGAAGGGTGGTAGCGGCTTGGGATTATCTATTGTTCAAGCAGTTATCCACAACTATGGCGGCTCGGTAAACATCAGTAGCAAGCCAGGAGAAGGCACTACCGTTACTTTAACTCTCCCAATAAAAGCTTAAAACCTTCATACAAAATTCACCCTGGCTTCATTACGTTTTTGGCATAGTAAGGACACTAATTCATAATCATTAACTATCAATATATGAAAGCCAAAAAATCATTGTTTGCCGCTAGTGCCATTGCAGTATTAGGACTTGTTGTGTTTCATGCCAGCCCTACCTACGCTGCTTCAAATACTACAAACTTAATTGATCGGCTCGTTGAACGATTCAGCCTTAACCGGGATGACCTTCAGACTGTCTTTGATGAGCATCGCTCAGATTTAATGACAGAGCATGAACAAGCCATGAAAGATCGACTTGCCCAAACGGTGACGGATGGGAAAATCACTCAGGCACAAGCCGATCTGATAACCGCTAAGCATGCTGAACTTAAGACATTCATAGAATCACTAAAAGAAAAAACAATGGAAGAACGTCGCGATGCTATGAAAACAAAAATGGATGAACTAAAGCGATGGGCAGAAGATAATGATATTCCTCTTCAATATCTAAACCTAGGCATGAAGGGACCACATGGAAAGTTTGGGCCACGTATGGGCATGCCTTTCCGTCACGTCGGGAAATAACAAGACGAACCAATCTAGAGAAACCGCCGGATCACCTCCCGGCGGTTTTGTTATTAATAAAGTTCGATTCCGATCCCTGGGGTTTATCAATTCTGATCGAGCCAACAACCCGATAGTTGAGAGCTTGTATAGTTTTGCTATAGGTTAGTTCTCCTTGTCCCGCCGCTTTTTCATTTACCAGGAGAACATTCAACTATCCACTCAATACCATATGTATCTCTGAACATACCAGCATACGTACCCCAAGGACTATTCCCCATAGGGCCCTCTATTTTTCCTCCAGCAGAAAGACCGTTAAATAATCTATCCGCCTCTTCTTTACTTTCAGTGCTTATTGCAATTTTACTCCTGTTTTCGTTTTCATTTACTTGCCCCATAAACTCGGGGACATCATTTGCAATCAATACATTACCTTCATCAATAGGCAAAGCAATATACATAATTTTATTTTCCTCCTTTTCTGCTACCGGGAACTCAGTGCTCGCAAGGTCTTTGAAACGTATGATTTTTGTAAACTCACCGCCAAAGACTGATTTGTAAAATGTAAATGCTTCTTCGGCATTCCCATTAAAATTGATCCACGGATTTATTGTTGTCATACTTTAATGTTATTAAATTACTTTAATTTGTTAAGTGTTTATCGTTTTGCTCGCAGTACTAGAGAATACTAGAACCTGTTTTGGGTAAAAGAAAAAGCAATGTTGACCAACGCTTCGCTGGAAATCAACTAGTAGGCGAAGTCAATCCTTTACCTTGATACCATCGCATAGCACCTTCAAGTAGACTCTTAGTGCGTTTGTCTGTGCGTGCTCGACCCTTCCAGTATGTACTCAGAATTGCACTAACGCGTAAATGGAAAACCTTGGCGAATACTTGTTCAACAACCGCTGGTACTTGCTTGTTCGAAATAATATTCGTTGTAGAAGCTGGAGCGTTTACAGCAGTTACTACTGATGCCATAGCACCTGTCGAACCGTTAGCCTGGTGCCACGCCATAGCACCTCTAAGTTTAGTTTCGGTAGCTTTATCACTACGTGCTCGACCCTTCCAGTATGTACTTTCTGCAGGAGTAATTAGTCGCCCAAAAACTTCTTGAAAAAGTCGAGCGACAATGACGGGAACCTGCTGATTTGGAATAAAGTCCGGCGCTGCTTTATCAGCTGCTGAGACTTTAACAGTTTGTATACCTAATACTCGCGGCTTGGCTACGGGCGCCGGTGTAGATTCACCGCCATTACCACCTCCACCGCCCCCACCGCCGCCGGAGTCGCCCCCACCACCATTATCACCACTACTAACTTCATTGCTACTGCTCGTGTTATCAACGTTGGGATTAGTTACTGGTGACGGGTCGTTAGCGCAATACAGCCCAAGAGTTCGCGCAAAACAGTCGGGTAAAACAGGGGATGCACCTGAAGTTACCATGACGGGAAATCGTCCTCGCAAGACGGTACCTTCTTCATGCACTTGATCAACTATCCACTGGTTATCAACTCGTCTGGCATAATGCAGTGGTCGATCAGAGTCTAATTGTGGTGAATTATCATACGCAGTCGCAAAAGTTAGATGCACCGTATCGTCAGTGGTAACGCCCAAAGACAAATATGAAGGCTCTGTTATGAAAGCGCCGACTGACTCAATTAACCACTGGTTACCACTTTTCGTAATATAATGAGGTCCACGTCCATTACCTGGACCAGTCGTTAATGCAAGGTGTGCCTTATCGTTAGTATCTAGACCTAAGTATACATGTTGGTCGCCACCGTTAGTCCAACTTGTCACATCTTCAATGCTCCAGCTATCGCCACCGCGCTTAGCGAATTTCAGTTTATTCTCATCTTGCAGAACAATGGCAACCTGCGGTTGCCCATCACTATCCAGGGCAAAAGCAACATGAGGTAGTCGGCTGCCAAAAGATGTTATCACTTCGCTCGTCCACTGATTAGAACCTGTGCGTTTAGAGTAAACAAGCTGTTGATTGTGTTGGTAGACAGTATGTAGTAGACCACTAGCATCAATGCCAATATTGCCACTATTAATTAAAGCTGATTGGCTAACTTCCTCTACTTGCCAGTCGCCGGTTGAATTATTGGCATAAAGCAGCTCACCATTACTGGGATCATTTGCCGGGTAATGGTTGAAAATAATGTGAACATGTCCTTGCGCATCTACTACTATTGCATTGGCACCAATACGACCATCTGTTCCAAAAGCCTCCTCATCCTGCCAGGTACCACTACTGTTGGTAGCATAGCGTAAATCAGATTGTTGATATTCTGCTTTACCCGGTCGACTATCTCGGTAGCTTAAATGGCTAGCTCCCTGGTTATCCAACACGACCGACAGTGACGTGCCGACCGCCCCACCAGGATTATCGACAGTGTCAATGCCCCATTTTTCGTCAGCCAGCGACGCTGTTTTCAGATTGTTATCTTTGTCCGTGAAAAATATTTCAAGCTGACTAGTATTTTGGGCGGCGCTGGAGTTTCCAGAGAACAGCATCACCGCTGCAACTACCACAACAGCTGTCGTTACTAATTGTGCAAATATCTTGGCCAACATATCATTTCAACCTTACACATATCACTCTCTTCTGCAATTATTATTCAATATTTAAAAGCAATGAACTTAAAGAGGGTAATCATCTTGATGCCCAACTTTGGGCAGAGATCGGTTGGCTAGAACTAAGACTTGCTCCCATTATAAATACGTTTAGACACATTAATTGGGCAGAATGAGACAAGAGCTACAAGTGTTGGGATTTTTGCTCTTTAAGAACTCATTTAAAATCCAGTATCGCTTTCTTGTACTTTTAATATGCTGCCGTAAGAACAACAGCAGGACTTTGTGATGTTCGATGAAATCGGACTTTTTTCTTAAGACGCCAACGCAGAAACGGCGGAATGTCTAAGTCCCTTTCGTCAAGGTCTGCCTCTCCGGGATACACGTACGCTGTCACAACTCCGTGCTTTCCAAGAGGAAGTGGCTCTCCTGTCCTCATTCTGCGCACCGGCTTATGATGTCGCGGTGGATAACAATATCCTTTTACTTCCTTACCATCGACATCAAATACGACTTCAACGAAATCGCTTGTATTATTGGTAAAATCAATCACGCGGTCGTTTTGTTGCTCGGCTACCCTGAGGAGATATTGGGAGATCACATTATTAGCATATACTCCCAATGGATCAGGGCAACTATTCTAAAAAGCGTACTTCTAGAATCCTACGTCTAACTCAAAGGCGAGAGCTGCATAGTATGCGAGGAAGAGAAGAACACACACTAAGACAAGGTATTTTCCAATAGTTACAACTCGCAGCTCAGCCCGAAGCCCCCTCTGAGAAAATGAACGCTTCAGCTGCCGGCTCTCCCACCAGGCATAGGGCATCATAATAAACACCGCACTTAAGGTTCCGACCAATATCGTTTCTGCTCGCAGCCCCATTATGAGTACCGTTACAAGGACAGCAGCAAGCGCAACGAGTTGCGATAAGAGATAGAATGTTGCTTGTATTTGTAGTCCTCGCTCCTTCTTTCTATATTCTTCATCATTGTCAGCAAGGATTGGGCGGCTTGTGGTTGATATCTCTATGGGTTGTATATGTGTGGTAGTCGGAGCATGTTGCTCGGGTTGCTCATCTTCAGGTTGATCCCCGCTTCCGAGCCATGCCCAAAATGCAAAAATAAAGGCAACGACCACAGCAATAACAAACAGTCCGCGGTCATCGGTTATGAATTCTCCCGAGCGATCAAGATAGAGTACGGCCACAAGTATCGCTCCAACGTATATGAAAAATATCCGAAGCGCCCACAAGATCCAGACTATAAGGTCAAGCTCGTCCATCTAGTAACGGTAGAGGAGCTGAATAAAACACTCAATTATTTGCCAATACACGCCCACCTTAATCCATCCTTATCTTTAGACGTGTCCTAAAAGTGAAAAGTTATTTCGGCATTTAATTTTCCGAGCATAGCAAGATTATGTCGACTCAATCAACCGTCGTGCATTCCAATACGCACAGTAATCGCAACTCTTGCCGGTCTTCGGAATCGCGTCACCATCTAAACATCCCTTTATCTTGAGCAACGTTCCTTCTACCCACTCACTATTGCCTTCATAAGGGATTAGATGAACATCAAAATCGATACGTTTATCAAATGACTTGCCGTCTAACTTTCCGGTGCAGTATACAAAATAGCCGGTATCCGATACTTTGAGGCCATTTTGACGAAGCAACCACTGATACACTTCCATCTGCCGCTTATACCCATCCTGCCATTCTTTATCTAGTTTCGTTACGGCCTCCTCCTTTGCTGTCGCCTTGTAGTCCACCACAATGTATTCGTCATTACTGTTGATCCATAGATCGTCAATGGCACCGGTGACTAACATGCCCGTTGCTTCATGCAGATGACGTACCCCACCGAAGTTGCGTCTCCATTCATCAAGCTCTTCATGGGGCACTGGTCGGGCATCAACGCCATATTCTTTTTGTAGTGGATGCTGCTCGCCATTGGCGCGATGAATATCAAACTCCAGCTTCAGCAAATGATCCACAGCGCTATTTAACGCAAAAGGAAAGCCGGGTACCCGCTTTACGCCAAGCTTGTTATCGATGTAGAAGCAACGAGGGCATTCTAAAAACAAGTCGATCTTAGAGCGCGATAGCTTCCATTGATCTCCCCCGTAATTCCACTTCGGCCCACGGTTTGGATTGTAGTATTCGGACATATATTAATCTTAAGTTTAATACCTGCGCCGCCGACGCTTATAGCCTCGAAAGCTAGGAGCTTCAGCCAATCTACTTTGTGCCATTTCCTGCAAGTTGCTATTTAAGCTAAATGAATCGGACAAATCCGCTCCTTGTATTCTGTCTACTCTAAATGTTCGGATATCACGAGCGAGATGGCAGTAAGCAACCACATAAGTATTGTTAAGAGAGTAGGGATCAACAGTGCGCCATGATCCTTTATAGCGAATCTTGACTGATCTGCGATTATTAAATGCCTCATTTAAGATGGCGCTATAATCTACATCCTGATTCAGTTCGGTCTCTGCTTTTGCCACAAGTGCTTCGTCATACTTTTTACGAGCCGCTATGTATTTGGCAACCTGTAACCCATCAAACTTATGTTTAATACTCTCTAGGTATTGAACTTTCTCTCGTGCCTTGCTGCCTCCACTCGCATATTTTTCCGGGGTATCAGAAAAACTATGCAGCTTATTCACATCGCCCTTTGAGAGACTATAAATATTCCTCTGCTGTCTCTCAGTGCTTGGTGAAATGTAGTAATGAGCGCTCAATCCTACTTTGCACTCACGACAAAACCTACCAACCCCTGTAGCCAATGATCTATCCTGAAAATCAGATAGCGGCTTCACTTCACCACATTTGGGGCATACTTTTGCATTACCACTACGAAGATCACGAATTAAATCTTGAACGTCACTTACGATTTCGTGATTGTAAAGTTTTTTTTTACTATTTCCTGAATTCGAGAATCAAGCGTGGCGATGGGGTTCTCGCCAAGATTAAACTTATTGATCCTAATGAATCGGTAACCATAACCTTCTAGAACGTGCTGTCGATATACATCCTCTGATGAATAGTATTCTTCGTAATTTGACTCATTGACTACATGCATCACATCACCAAAATGTTCTAGGAAGCCATCATATTCAATAATGATTTTATGCTCACTTCCTTCTTCGTCGCGATATACGAGAAGGAAATCCACTCGATAGTTAGGATGATTATAGCTCTGATCCAACTGCTTGAGATATTTACCAAGTTCAAACTGAGGCAATATTTCAGCATTATTTTTGTTCTCATCCCAAAACTTCGTCTGTTTGATCCATTCCAGAACCAGCGGCTCCATCTCGGAATTCTTATCTACGCTAGTACTATCAGGTTCTTTTTGAGCCTCAAGCAGAGCATTTGAGTAGTGCTGCAGAAATTCTTTTGCAGTACCCGCGTACTGATCAATTGGCTTGCTAAGTACAAAGTGCATACATTCCTTCGCTCGGCTTAAACCGACGTTAAGACGTTGTGCCTTAATTTTTCCTTCGTCATCGTCTAGATCGATATTATTGAGATCACTAATGAACACATAGTTTAATTTATCTTCCGTTTCGGTAGCCACCATGGAATAATAAATAATATCCATTTCTTCACCCTGACATGTGTCGAAGGTCATCACCTTAAGCTTCAACGCATCGAAGAAATAATCAGATTCAGGCAGATCACTAATCTTCTCATAAAGTAGACGTTGCTGATTTGTATGAGGGGTAATGATACCGACGGTGCATTTTTTGTCTTGATCCTTTAAAGCTTTAAGCTCGGAGATAATGAACTCTATCTCAGGCACGTTTGTGTTTTTAGTCATTTCTTCCTTACCGTCATGGTCTACTTGAGAGAATTTAATGACCGAACTGATCGGCAAACCTCGAACTTTCATAACCTGTAGGCTGTTTTTGTAAAAGAACTTATTTGAATACGAAATAAGCTCCCGGTATCCACGGAAATGCTTAACTAAACGAGTCTGGTAATTATTAATGAAGCCGAAGAAATCGAGAATTGAAACTTTGATATTGAATTTTTCAAGGCGGGCTACCTTGTCTGTCTCTTCCTCGGTAGCAACTGTTTTTAAGAAAACTTCCCGCAGACTACCCAAATACTGCTTGTTAATGTCGCCTCGCGCCAAAGCAGACTTCACGTTACTAAATTGCAGGCTATCCCCAAGCACAACAACCTTCTTTGCTCTCAATAGAGCTGGGAATGCTTGCGCAATACTTACCTGAGATGCCTCATCGATGATGACAAGGTCAAATATCTCTGGCTCCAAGGGAATATATTCTGCATAGTCACGGATACCGGCTAAAATACACGGGAATGCATTCTTGAGTTTTGAGAATTGATCTTTAGGAAACTTCTTCTTTTCCTTGATTACCTGCTTTAATGCTTTTGCGTCAGCTTTAAAGTCATTGGTGAAGTCAACGAATCTCTCATCCATCAGATATGTCATTTGCATCGTTACAATATTCTCGACTTGCTTCATTCGCTCTCCGTAGCTGAGATCCTTAATATCATCAAATTTTTCTGTCAGCTCTTGATGCAGAGTGATAAATCTGACGAGCTTTTCAAATTCAAGATCCGATATCTCAGTTAATTTGTTTTCGTATAACGAAGAGAAAGAGCTATTGTCGATGCCCGCCTTTGCAAAACTATTTTTGTGATTGTCAGAAGATTCCTTTAAATAAACGACATCATCATTAACCTCAATGAGTGTATCTACGTATTCTTTGCAGACACTGATCTCTCCAATCATTTCTTTAAGATTGTCTTTTTGAAAAAGCATATTGATGTTCTTGATCTTCTTTAGATCAACATTCGATTCAATTAGCTCTTTTTCCTTAGTCATAAGGTCGCTCAACTCTTCATAGAGCGCTCCAATTTCAGAAATGACCGCAATATCATTCAGGTCGTGAAGCGTCATAACAGAAAACTTAGAACTAGAAATCTCTTGAGCGATTACATCAACTTTGTTTGTAACATCAAACGAATTGCGAATATCAGTTAGCTGATCGGATGTAAAATACAGTTCACCATCCTTTAGAATCGAAGTGACTAAGTGTATCAGATCAATATCCTGCGGATGATATTTATCGTCGCAAAGTTCTTGTACGTATTCATAGATACCTAGAATTTCCTCTAATTCTTTTAGATGTTTATGCGGGTCATCGAATTTAGAAAGAGGGAAATTCTTGCGGAAGCTCTGATTCAATTGCTCGACCTTGCTTTTCTTCCCCAAGTAGCCAAGCAATCCGTTCCGCAACTTTTTTGCTGAGTCAATATAATTCTTCAGAGCAACAACGTCATCACTATGCGACTTATCAAAAGAACTCAAACGACTAAGAGAATCTTTCGCAAAATATTTCACCTTTTCGACGATGCCTTCTAGCCACAAAGCGTGCTGCGCTACTGTTTTAATAGTGGCTAAACTATCAAGCTCATTCTTGTCGACGTGAAGTAAGTCTAAATACTGCTTCTTTTTAGTGAATAAATTCGTGAGCTCAGACACACTTGCAAGATAACCAAGCAATTTCTCTACTTTTACTTTGTTCTTCTGAACGTGATCGTAAAGAGACGATAATTTACTTTCACTAAAGAGGCGCGGGCTTTCCTCTGCCAGTCGCGCTATATCTTCCAACGCAGAAATAATCTCTTCAAGGTTCTTGGAATTCTCATCACCCAGCTCTTTGGTGTAATCAAAGTTAAACGATACGTCTCTGTTTTCTTTTATCCTATTTTTAAGCTTCAAGAAGATAGAGCGTATTTTTGTAAGCTCCTCTACAGAATCGGGGTTGCTTATAGCTTCATCAACGTCGATACAAAAACCTGCTTCATCGAAGTGCTTCTTCAATGAAGACAGTTCATTAACATCGGCAAGCGAGATATGATGATACGCATCAGTCTGACCCTTCACACCATTCCTCAATGCTTCTATCGCAACATCTATCTGCTCATTGAGATTAGGATATTTACTTCTGACGGCTCTGAACTGCTGTGTAATAGCTTCAATAGATGACTGAGTAAGAAGTTGACTGTAGGTATTACCAGTTTTTCCTAACCGCAAAATGGGATTCTGAAATTTCTCGTCAACGCGAACCTTATTCAGAGTGTTCACAATATTTTTCTCAACTACATCAAGCGCTTCCTTCTTATCCGATAGCACGAGAACCGATTTGTTCTCCAGAATCGTGTCAAAAACAATTGCAGTGATTGTGTGGCTTTTCCCCGTTCCCGGAGGACCTTCAACGAGCACATATTTGCACCTGTCATTATGAATAGCAGAAAGTATCTGTTGTTGCTCGCTGTTGAGAGGGATGGGACTTTTATATACCAATCGCTCATCAACTCCCTTACTATCCCAATCATCCCTGATGGGCTTTGCCACAGACTCAGGATTTTCGTGTATAAAATCATTTATCAAAACCTGAAAGCCTTTCATTAAAACACTGTCGGCGGCGGCATTAAGAATGTCCTCATAATCATTTAATAGTGCCTCGTCTGACTTATCGAAAAGGGCAATATATGCATTGGTGCTCGCCGTAACATACAGGCTCTTGCTCAATTGTATGTCTGGTTTTGCCACTTGAGGTTTTGTGTCTAAGTCAAAGAAGTTTGAAATCTCTGTCAGTGTGTCTTGTAACACCAACGGCAAGTCATCCTCATGATCGGCGAGGTAAATAATTCTATCGGCTATTGTTTGCAGTGCTCCCTTTTTGCCTCGCTCAAGGTTATATTCCTGAACGATGTATGCCAATGCTTTCTTATTGATATAAATTTGCGAATCGAAGGTAATTAGAAACGTATCGCTTTGTCTTTCAATAGAGAATGGGATGTAGAAGATGGGATACTTAGTTTTTTGGTAACTAATATCGTAAAAGTAGAAATAAAATTCCTGCTTATCTTCTATTTTAAAATTCTGGTAAAGCTCATGTAGATCATTGAAAAGATCCGACACCTTAAACATTTCAAAGAACTTGGCCAAACTGGCACGGATGTCCTCTATATCCAGCACATCCTTTAAAAGTTTCTTTGTATTTGGTTTATCGCCGCTTAAGAGAATCTTGAGAGATTCGGCTACGGCATCTTCAACCTTCTTTGTAAAGATGTTCGTCAGCTCATCCTCTATCTGGAAAATGGCATTCTCATCGGCGAGTTTATTATTTTCAAGTGGCTTTTCTATACTCTTTACTAAATTGAGGATGATGTGTTTTTCAAATACCGAGCCAGCATTCTCCATGACTGAATTAAATGCCTGCAAATAGTCGTCTTTATATTTGACTGACGATTGTTGGATTGAATCATCAAGCTCCTTAATGAGAGCGGTAACTTCGGTATTGGTAACTTTATTTATTTGCTTCTTGATGAGATCAAGCAGCGACTCCGGTATGTCTGCCTTGTATACGCCCTTTTGGATTGTTAACTCGGCGTCAGTGAAGGCATTGTTAACAAGCTTATATGCAACTTTATAAAAACTTGGATACTTACTGAGATTGAGACCAGTAAGTAATCCCTTATCGTTATGTAGTTTAATACTCCTACGAGGCAGCCTTCTTTTATGAAAGTCTGTCTCCAGAAATTCCATAAAGTATTTACCAACCTCTTTTATGAAAGGGGTTGTTGAGTTTGATTCTTTGGCCTTATTTTCCTTCTCCGACATATTTGTACATATCAGGACCAGTAAATCTTAACATTAGAAATCTGTAGCTTAATATCATCACGTGCCGCTTCTGCTTGTTTTGATAACACCCAGCGCTTATCTCGTCCTCCCTGCACCTTATCTAGATAACCATTTCGGTACAGCGACCCCAACACGGCGCCCACAGAGCGTCCAGCCATTTCATCACTAACTTTTTTATGAACTTCAGATGTTAGAAACGCAGGCTTACCAATCCGCAGAACAGTAAATAGAATTTTCTGCTGCGCTTGAGGTAGGTCACCAATTTTTTTAAGTTCGTTCACCTAATTAATGTAAACGACTGATACTACAACGTCAATAACAACCACTACGATCAAATTCAGATACTCCCCATCAAAGACGTTTTTTGAACATTGGTTAAGCATGAACTGGGAGGAGATAAATCCGCAACCAGAGGTTATGCTGAAACAAATGCGACAATTATTACAGCCTGTATTATCAACACCGGCCCTATTTACTGCTGCTCAAAAATGACCGTAGCGTGAGAACTTGAATATACGAGTTGCTTTGGATCGAGCTCGATGGGCATTGAGTAGGTGACATATCCTTTTATCGTTCCGCTGGGCTCAAGATCGCCCGATGATAGGCTTGGCTCTTTCGAATCAAAGAAAGTAGAGGTATATGCGTGATCCTCGGTGTCTTTGAGCGTCAGCCGTGAAGTTGAAAAGCTGTCTTTGGTTGTAGACGTGTTTTCGTAGGTAATTTCGACGGCAACATATTTTTTGCCTTCCGGCGGCTGGCTGAACTGGTTAGTGGGAGTATAGGCCTCTGGTTGTGTTGCGGTTAAAAACCACCCTTCACCAATATCTGTCCTTGTGCCAAAGGCTACACGTTGAGTCGTATCTGCTGCTGCCGGAGCATCATTAGACGCTAGATCGGATACGTCAAAATCAATAGAAAACACCTGCCAACGACCGTTGGATTGACGCATATTGAAACTGAACGGTTGGTCATTTTGTAGTTTGAAGGTTGGGGTAGTTATCTTGGCTACTTTGCCTTCCTTCTCAACAGTTGTCTTTGTCCAAAAATCAAAAAAACTAATCTTGCTGGCATCGGTGCCTTCTCGACCAAAATTTCCTTCCTCTACTCCTTTCCGAATCTGATCGGTGAATTGCTCCTTGAGTTGCGGAGTATAGGCGCCAATAAAGGCACTGCCCAGATTAGCACCGAGTTGCGCCCAAGGATCGCCCTCGGTGTCTTCGTTAACCTGTTTCTGAATTTCTGCAACCGCATCATTCACCAGATCGCTTACTATTTGACCTACGTCTACATATTGTTTAAATCCTTGGTAGTCGTGATTTTTGACTGCCCGTGCTGCCAGAACAAGTGAATATTCGGGACTGCGAGTAACGTATAGCCACCCACCTATGCCCGCAACAAGAATAGCTACCAGAACAACAAGGCTAATAATGAGTTTTTTGGTCATGGGGGTATTTGCTTAAAGTAACAGATCAGCATAGACGGCGCAGTAAGTGTTGGCAACCGCCGCTTTAGAACAGCCTAGGTGCAGCAGTTTTACTTTGAGAATAAGGGGGTCAAGTACTTTTTTCGATCTCACATTCCTGACTTACGCCCACAGCGGCAGATTTATTTTATTGATTGCTCTCAGGGACGGACAAAGTTCGAACCAAAATTCCCTTTATGAAAAGGCCCGTTTACTCTCCTGATAAGGTTAAACATAGCAGCACCTAAACTGCTACTATTTATGGCCTAAATGGCCAGAATTGAAAAGAGCCACTTTCGAAAATGCGGCTCTTTTGCCTCCATTAGTAGTTACTAACACGTACACTTCACTTGCGCTTGCCCACAGGCTTTGCATTTCGGCATACAGTGGTCGCCGCCGTGCTCATGGTGCTCATCGTGTGTCGTTGATTCAGCTCCACATACATCGCACTTGAACCCTTCTGTGTCCATGCCGCATTTTGAACATTTCCCTTCCATAGCTATCACCTCCTCACGAAATATCCTTTTTCTTTTCCTCAAATTCCTGTTTGCTGATCTCGCCTTTGGCATAACGTTCATTGAGAATGTCTAAGGCTGTTGTGCGCCCTTGGTGCATCGTCATACCACGATGCCGTAACCCCTTGATGACTAACACCACCAGAACAACTATCAGTATCCACCAGAGAAACATGAATGGGCTGCCTCCCCAGAAGCCGTAGTGCATACCAGGCCCATAACCCCACCAGTTCATCATATTGAAGCCACCTCCCATCATCATGTTCATCATCGGCATGAAGCCGGTGCCGCTATTCGGGTAGACAGCCGACGGGTCACAGCCGCTTAAACGCTTCCCCATCACAATGTGCATTTGTTCTTCGCCTTGTTCACCCATCATGCGGGTCATCATGGCATTCATAGCAGCATG
Source organism: Candidatus Anderseniibacteriota bacterium (assembly GCA_016197005.1). GTDB lineage: Bacteria > Patescibacteriota > Andersenbacteria > UBA10190 > UBA10190 > JACPWO01. The sequence continues at coordinate 18,273 of JACPWO010000002.1, read as the reverse complement.
AGAGCCACCGAGCATTTGCCCCATAAAGTATTCGCCGATAGTGGCAAATTGGTCATCAGAAAGATCAGTACAGGTCAGTTGCTTATCTTGGAGTTTTTGCCACACTTCCTTGCCTTCAGCTTCTTCGCGGGCAGTGTGATCATCTGTCACCGGCAACGTACTACCCATCATGCCCTGAGCTGAAACAGCCAAAGGCAGCAGCATAACTGAAATGCTAATGATAGTGTGCCGCACTATTGAAACAGACCGCGTTGTCATAGTTAAAGTATACATACCCAAACACGCGCTTGCTACATACAAAAACTCCCCAATGGGAGTTTTTGTTTGGAGTAGCACTCTTGGTACACCCGTAAGCCACTGTTGCTTTTCACCGCACCTTTCACCCTACTGGGCAAATCCACCACACAAAGGCGGATGGCGGACTTAGTACACAACACTGTCTAAAGCTTTTGACTAAAGAATACCAACTCTCACTACTCCAAGCTGATATTACTCACTCCCTCCAATAATCTCAACTAACTTCTCACGGGCTGTTTTGCCTATCACAATGCGTACCGAAGATTTTGCTACCTGAAAATAATCAGCCAACAATTTGAGCATTTCCGCATTAGCCTTTCCTTTCTCAGGAATAGAGTGAACCCACACGCGATACTGCCCCTCGTCAATTTTTTCTACCTTCGCCTGGCTTGAGCCTGGGCGCATCTGAACAATAATTTTCATAAGGGTTATTCCAACGGTCATACCTCCTCTGCCTGTACCGCATGCTGAATAATCTCTAAATTGCAACTCTTATGCTCCGAACACCACGCCTGGCACTTTTCTGCCCACGCTTTTTCCTGGTACTTGAAACCGCACTCCTTGCACTGATAGATTTGCTCCTTACCACCTTGAGGCTGAGGTTGAACCATAGTGCTTATTTACTCTTCAACGCCTGATCTATCAATTGCTTCAAAGCGCTGTAGGGTTGTGCGCCAGAGAGCGGGAACTTCTGACCATTGGCAGCAATAATGACGCTATAGGGTGTACCTTGCAGTCCAGCGACTTGAGCATCGGCTGTGTCGTCAGCCACATACTTCGTGTACTTACCACTATCTAAGCAGGATTGAAATTGCGGGATATTAGCTACGCCCACTTGTTGCGCTAGTTTGGGTAAGTCAGCCAGGTTAAGGCCGTTGTTTGAAGGCGTAACCTCAAAGATTTTATCTGTCATTTCCCAGAACTTGCCTTGCTCACCGGCACATTCGGTCGCTTCAGCTTCCTTAGCAGCTTGGCTATGGAGCTGACTTAACGGTGAGTGCCGATATACCCAACGCACATCGTTAGGATATTCGCTTAAGGCTTGTTGTACCGTAGGATGATATTTTTTACAGAAGGGACACTCAAGATCAGAATATTCGAGAATAGTTACCCTAGCGTTCTTCGCCCCGCGAATGTGGTCTTGGTCAGTGATAGGGCGAATAGCGCCGATGGTGGGTTCTGGCGGTTGCGCGGCTGGTTGGGCTGCTTGAGGGTTTGCTGCTTGTTGTCCGGAGGCTACTTGCTGAACGGAGGCTTTGCTATTGCCAAAATACAGAGCGGCGGCAATGAGGCCACCGGCGATGACAATCGCTGCGGGCACACCGAATACTGAAGACTTATTGCTCGGATTTTGATCCATAGATGTTGGGAGAGGATAAAAAATAAAGGCTGGTCATACTTTTCCGGCTTGGCGCTTAATACGTAAGCTATTACCAACCACACTAACACTTGAGAAGGCCATCGCTCCGGCTGCAATCATCGGATTCAGCAAACCAAGTGCAGCCAGCGGAATGGCGGCCACGTTGTAGCCAAATGCCCAAAACATGTTTTGCATAATGGTTTTGAAGGTCAGGCGAGATAGCTTCAGTGCTTCCACTACTTTTAATGGACTGCCTTTAACTAACACAATATTACCGGCCTCAATAGCAATATCTGTGCCCGTACCAATGGCAATGCCAAGGTCAGCTTGAACCAATGCCGGGGCATCGTTAATACCATCACCGACAAAGGCAACTTTATTGCCTGCGTGTTGTAGTTCCTTAACCTTGTCTGCTTTATCACCTGGCAGCACCTCGGCAGAAACCTTCTCAATACCTACCTGACGAGCAATGGCCTCAGCCGTGCGGCTGTTATCGCCCGTAATCATGACGGTCTCAATGCCCGATTGCCGCAGCTGCTCAACGGCTTGTTTTGCATCGGCTTTGAGAGCATCGGCAATCGCAAGTAGGCCAACGACCACATTATTGTGTGCGACAGCAACAACGGTCTTGGCTTGCTCTTCCAGTTCTTGCAGCTGCTGCTGGTGTGCTTCAGTGGCAATGCCTGATTCTCGCATCAAACGCAGACTGCCAATGAGAATGGTGCTCCCCTCAATCTGCCCCCTGACGCCTTTCCCGGCCACACTTTCAAATCCGTGCACCGGCTGCAGTGAAAGTTTTTTCTCTTTGGCTGCGTTCACCACGGCTTGCGCCAGTGGGTGCTCAGACAGTTTCTCCAAACTAGCACTCAGTGTTAAGAGTTGCTCGGTTGAAATATCTTTACCCAGCGGCACAGTATCGGTGACTCGCGGTTTGCCTTCAGTTAATGTCCCGGTTTTATCAAACACGACCACATCAATCTTTTTGCCTTTCTCTAAGGCTTCACCATTCTTGATAAGGATGCCTCGTTTGGCGCCTAAACCAGTACCGACCATAATCGCCGTAGGTGTGGCGAGGCCTAAGGAACAGGGGCAGGCAATGACTAAGACCGCTACGGCGGGAATAAGGCTCTGAGCGAGGTCACCCGTCTTGAGATACCACCCCACTGCCGTAACCAGAGCAATCCCTAAAACAATCGGGACAAACACACCAGAAATTTTGTCGGCCAGTTTTTGAATAGGCGCTTTTTTGACCTGCGCTTCCGCCACCATCTTCACAATCTGGGCCAGCACCGTATCTTGACCAACCTTCGTGGCTTGTACTTGGATTGCACCGTTGAGGTTGATGGTTGCCCCGAACACGTCGTCACCTTCTTTTTTCCCGACAGGCATACTTTCACCGGTGAGCATGGATTCATCAACGCTTGATGAGCCGTTGCTTACTTTTCCATCCACCGGGATTTTCTCGCCTGGCTTTACTAATAGAATGTCATTAACTTTTACCTGCTCAATAGGTACTTCCTGCTCTTGCCCATCTTTGAGCAAACGAGCTGTCTTGGCTCCTAGCTGCAAGAGTTTTTCAACTGCTTCACTGGCCTGCCCACGACTCCTCGCTTCAAAGTAACGGCCGAGGAGGATAAGGGCAGCAATCACGGCACCGGTTTCGAAGTAGAGATGCTCTTCACCAACCGCCATTGCCCACAGGCTGTAGCCAAGTGCTGCCAGGGTACCAAGTGAGATTAAAGTATCCATGTTGGCTGTCTTCAACTTTGCTTGCTTCCACATACCTACATGAAATTCCCAGCCGAGGACGAGAATGACAATTGTGCTCACCACCGCTTGCAACCAGTTGCTGGCATTGTAGCCAGCAACTTCCCACGGCAGATCAACACCAAACATGGCGAGTAGCGCGATGGGCAAAGAGAGTGCTAACGCCACATATGCTCGTTGTTTGGCAATCGCTAATTCGTGCTTGAGTGCTTCCTTGTGATTCTTCACTGATTCTTCGCTGAGCACTTTATAGCCATTCTTGATGATGGCTTCGAATAAGGTCTTATCAGTAACTAGTGATTCATCGTACTCAACGGTAGCGCTGTGGCTGGCGAAGTTCACCGTCGCATCTTTGACGCCCTTCACTTTTTTGAGACTGCGCTCGTTGCGCGCTACGCACGAGGCGCAGTGCATGCCAACGATGGTAAATGTTGTGGTAGTCATAGTCTTAACGAATCTTATTCCACCCATTCCCTCCATCAGTGCTCTTGTAGATGGTGTTGCTCTCGGTGAGGGTGTACACGGTATCTGGTTGCTGTTTACTTATGGCAATAAAGAGCACAGTCTCTCCGCCGAACGTCTCGTTGATTTTCTCCCAGGTCGTCCCACCGTCAGCACTCTTCGCTAATCCAGACTGCTGGGAAAACGAGAACATCTTAGCTGGGTCTTGCGGATCGATGGCAAGCGCCACCACGGCGCCGCCTTGTAGGTCGTCAGACGCATTGCTCCACTCCGCTCCTTTGTTGCGACTGACCAGTAGTCCTTGGGGAGTCGCTGCGTAAACTACATTTTCGTCTATCGGATTAGCGACCAATTGAATGATCTGCGGTATATTGCGTGTCGCAATCTCCCAGGTAGTGCCGCCATCTTGGCTACGCTGCAGCGCTCCTTGGTACCAGCCATACATCAGGTTGGGATTGGCCGCACTAATTGCCATAGCATGAAAGTCTACTGGCCCATTTGCGCCTCTGGATATGCTCTTCCACGTAAATCCGCTATCATCTGACCGCTGCACCCCGATATTGCCGCCGGTGCGGGGATGGCCGCTGCTGAATACTATCTTGGGATCAGTGGGGTGAGGTGAGAAGCCCATGTAGTCGTCTTGGCTGGTGCCGACGCGGTACAAGTCTTTGTCATTCACTAAGACAAGCAGGCCATGATGGGTGGCGATGTGAAGCCTAGTGGAATCACTTACATCCACAGCTAAGCCATGACCATGGGTGATGGCACTGACAGGATTGAGAATGGTGGCTGAAGTAGAACTTCCTTTTTGCTTGAACCAGACAAAACCGGCGATAAGAGCCACGATGATAATCCCCCAGATAAGATAGTTCTTGGATTGTTTCGTCATACTGTCTCCTTTCCAGCTAGCTCAACGTGATATTTGCCCAGGCTTTCGACTTCTTGTTTGAGGGCCTGCCAATCAAGGCAGTCTTTATGCTCAATGAGTGTTTTCCCGGTGTTGAAATCGACCGCAATATCAGTCACGCAGGAATTTTCCTTGGCTACGTCTTCAATCAGTGCTTTACACGAGGCACAATGCGTGCCTTTGATCGTGAGAGTGGTTTTCATACGTCATGGTTATGAGTAAGGTTTTTTGTCGTGTCTTTGCTGGGCATGTCGTGCTTATCACCATGCTGCATTCCGCGCATCATGAGCACCATTGAGAGCGGACAGACTAACACCAGCAGGAACGGAGCGGCCGCGGCAATTTTGGGGAAGAAGATATACGTGATGACAATCACCGCAATGATGCTAGCAAGCACTTTCCAGTTGAGACACATTTTTAACATATCGAGTGTTTTCATAGAGTGTGGTTAACTAACAGTAAACTCCGCCATCTTTCCGCCCATACTGCAGGTCATGGCAATCGTCCCTGCCTCAGTAGGCGTAAAGGTAGCCTTATTAATCCCCACCTTCATGGGCAGGGTGACGTTGTACTTGGGTATGACCCAGACAGACATACAGCCGCCAAGCGGCACTTTGGAATCTATGGTGAGGTCAACGGGTATACCTTTTTTAACCGCAAGTGACCGGGGGTACACACCGCGCTCACTTGAGACTTCGAGTGAGACTTTTTGAGCGAGGACACAGTTGGAGATTTCTGGATTACAACCTGAGGTAGTCTCGATTGGCTGTGGTTGAGTTGGTTGCTGTTGTCCTGCTGACCCTACAGCACCCGCTGCATTCGCCACCACCGTAAAGGCTGACCCCCGTGTGGTCATACCCATCGTGCAGCTAAACGGGATGGTGCCGGTCTGCTGCGGCGTAAAGCTGATAGTGGTAATGCCAGTCGTTGCTAAGTACTTCGTAATGCCGAGACTCGGCACGGTAATGACCTGCGCACAGCCTTGCGCTTGCGTACCGTCAATCTGCCACTCCACCGGAAGGCCCTGTTGCACCGTAAACTTATTGGGTGTGTAGCTTAAGCCCGCTACTTTCATCGCCACGACCTGCTTGCCGTTAACGAGCTTCACATTGGGGTCATTGGCCGTTTGAGTAGTCGCAGTAGTATTGCTCCGAGAGAAGGCAGCCCAGCTGATGTTAATGCCGGTGAGCGTAAAGCCATTGTTGATACTGAAGAGACCGAGCATGATAACCACCGCTCCCGCAAACTTAAGAAAGTATCGTTGGAAGGCGCCTTTGACAAAGCTCGACAACGCACTGAGTGACATGAGTCCAGGCAGCGTGCCCAATGAGAAGACAAGCATGGTGAGTGCACCCACTTTCCAATCTCCCTGACTTAATACATACAACTGGAGGGCTTGCGTAAAGCCGCAGGGCAGGAAGAACGTGGCCGCGCCTAAGAAGAACGGCGCGGTCGGGTGATGAGCGTTACTCGTCGCGTCATGGATTTTGTGGGCCAGGAACTTCGGCATCTTGGGTTGGAACCGCTTGAGCCCTGGGAAGAGGTGCAAGAGTTGGAAACCAAGAATGATCATCACCACGCTGGCCATAATCGTGATGAGGCCATTTACCCGAGGAGAGACGGTAAGTGCCGAGCCCAGCGCACCGATAGCTGCACCAAAGGCCGTGTAGCCAACGATTCTGCCAGCGTTGAAGTACAAGTGTGGCTTTAACTTCTGTACTCCGGTCAGATGGGGGTGCATCTCGTTGTACTTGGCCGCCAAAGCTACCAGGAGGCCGCCGGTAACAGCCAGACAGGTAGACATAGCCGCCACCAGGCCAATGGCAAAGATGAAGCCATAGCTCATATTGTCGGTAATGCCCAGCTTAGGTACGAGATCAAATTGTTTGAGGATGAGGTAGGCCGCCATCAGGATGAGCAGCACCGCGCCCAGTTCCAAATAGTCTCGTTTGGTATTTTTATGGCGCAGCTGCTGGGCGACACGGTGGCGGTCAGCCCAGGAACTTACAGTGTACCCATGGTCTTGAACTGCCGCTTGCAGAGCAGTAAGGTCAGGCTGGCTTGAGGAGGTGAGCTGAGCTTTGCCGGTAACATGGCTGACGCTCACGTCCTCTACTCCTGGTACTTTCTTGAATTGCCGTTCAATGAGTACCTCACACGCGACACAGTGCATGCCGTGGATTTGGAACTTTAATTTTCTTTTATTGTGGTGACTCATAAGGATTTAAGGATAGGAATACAAACATAAACACCTTGCTTGCCATGGCTGGCAAACAAGATTAATCCAGAGAGCCGCTTAGTAAATTTTGGGGTGGAGAATACCTTGCGAGAACTGTAACTTGAGATGGTCGACAATGAAGGGATTGAGGTCGTGAGAGAATGCCGAAAAACGGATGAGGAGATTATGCAGATGATTCTGTAATCCAATGCGTACGACAACAAAAACAACCAGGGCGAGAAGGGTTACGAGAGATAGGCTTTTCGCCGGGAGTGTCAGTAACTGTTGCCAAAAACTGAGATGCTCCACCACCGTCATGGGACATACCGCCGTTTGCTGATTCATGGCACATGGATTCATCTCACTCATGCCATCCATCGCCATTGCTGAGACGGCTGGAATGCAAAGAGACAGAAGACTTACTAGGCCTGCTAAGATAAATAAAGCAAGGTAGCGGTGAGACAGAGTAAGAGTATTCATATCTATTTTGTTTTGAGTATACCCATTGTGACAAATAAGTCTATTTACCGAAGAAATTCAAAGAGAACTACTTCAACAAAAGCTGACTGGCACTCTACCCTTGCTCCCCCACTATAGACAACTCCTTTTTATGCATACCTACTAAATCTGGGTACTTTTGCGCTAATTCTCTATCGTTTCGACAGTAATCAATGAAGCCATCTGGATGAACCAAATAAATATCTTGTGTCGGTGTATTGTCCGGCTTCATGTATACAAAACCGACAGCCAGCGGCACGCTGCTATTGTTTAGATAGTCGCTCTTATCACTGTGAAGAAAGTTAATTCGAATGAGGCGATGATCATTTCGCCTCAGCCTCCTACCATTTTCTGACAGCAATTCAATTAACTGAACAGCGCCCTGTTTAGGATCAAGCTCACTCGAATACATCCCATTCAACACGCTTCGGCACTTCATATAAATTTCGGATTGCTTCATAGCTCAGCATCATTAGTTCTTGACCATAGCGTCAAAGACTACTGGTGCATTTTTTTCGATGGCGAACTGTTGAAAATAGTCAAGCGTATTATTCATAGCTTCGTTAACATTAAGCACAAAGGAACCGCTGGTGAGATTATCTCCGCCAAGTACAACAAATACCTCTCCTCTGACCGTACCCTTTTTCACTAATTCTTGTTCAATATTTTCAAATTCTACCGAAAGTCGCGCCGAGCCGTGCGAGTTCACAACAATTGGGAAGCGAGTTGATAGATCAGGGACTCTTGAACCATCTTCTATGACTTTAAAAAACTTCTTAAAATGAACAGTTCCTTCGTTGAGCTTCAGATAGACTCCTTTTATTGCCTGCGGATTATCTTCATTGTTAGTAAAAACAAACTCGACTTGAACGCGCGTACCTGGTCGCTCAGGGCTTTTTACAATTCCAATAAATGGGCTAGCGGTTACTAAACCCTTAACCTTTTGTTGCATACCAGCCAATCCTAACACTTGTTCTCCGATTTCAACTATACGATCAGGGTTATTCTTACCTGTTACTGCCACGAATACGCCCCGATGTACTTCCTCAACTTCTAGTACCGTATCCTCATGCCTTTGTTTCCATTCCAACAAAAGTTCAGTCGAATATTTAACGGGATCGTTATCAACCCTCTTGTGGCAATTCCCACAAAGCCAGATGGCATTGCGAATATCCTGTCGTTGCTCTGAAGTCATGTTTGAATCAAAACGAGCTGATCCTTCTTTGGATCCATGGATATGCGCTGCTTCGCCTATAATGGTCGCTTTGGCAGGGTCGGTATTCCCACCACTCGTAGTTTTTTTACAGTCAGGGTTTGAACATTTTTGCCCAGCTCGCTTTGCAAGGGTATCAACAACTCTTTTTGTAAACTCGTTTTGATTTCTTGGTGACATAACTAGGAAAAAATTAATAACCTTCCCATAAAGATAATAACTTTTTCATCTCAATCTTTTCGAAGATATCGAGTGGACTTGCTAGATCTTTTCTTGCTTCTAAAAAATCACGGTGCTCTACACAAAGATACGCGCTGAGTAAAATTCGCATCATTGCTGCTACTCTCATCACACCAGCCGACATCAGGTCAAACTCTTCCTCGGTGTACTTAAAAGAGTGAATGATCAGGGGATGATCGTCAGCTTCAAAAGCCTCTGGTTGAGCATATACCGCTGCCGGCGCTTTGGGCATATCAGAATTAAAAAGACGGCCATTCTCAACTACGACGCCACCATGCTTAATTTTGTTTAACATTCGAAGTCGTTTTGCTTGGTCAACTGCTAAATCCTTTATGCCACCGATAAAGAAATTGTATGTTTTTTGGAGATCAATATCGCCATACAAAAGGGTGATATGACTTTTCTCGATATTGGATATTCCCAGCCCATTGATCATTTGGGAGTCGCCAGTGAACTTATTCGCTAATTTATTAAGACTGGCCTCTCCTGGCATATAGTGAATTAGGGTATAGGTTAGAGGCGTTTGTTCAGCTTTAAAACTTTTCTGGTACCCACAATCCGAAGAAGCATTGTAGTATCTGTACAGAGCAAGCATAACAGCCGCCAAATCCTCTAAGCTCTTTTGATAGATTTCAAATAGATTAACTAAGCAAAGAGCCTTAGCTTTCTTGTCCATACTGTGCTTCCTATGGCTGTTTTCTTGTGACTGAATAAACCGCAAGAAGGCAGCAAAAAAGATATAGTCATATACAAAATGTGGCTCCAAATCATGGTAGATTTTCTGCTTTATGTGCATCTCAAGACAATACTATTGTAGATGGGTGGGTACAACACTATGTAGACGTTTGCTCAGCTGGTAGCCTTAGCCGCTGTAATAATCTAATCCTGCTTTGGTGAAATAAAAACGTGTTTGCCCAACCAAACCCTAATCCCAAAAAGCTTGCCAGAAACCTCGCTCCCAAAGGCGCGGTTCCCAAGAAGCACAAGAAGGTGCTCCAAAAAATGTTGGCAAAATAGGCGCCGCTAATCCTGTTGCGAAGATTTTTTCAATCGAGATAAAACTTCGGCCTCAACTCTCTTGTATTTCTGGAAGTTCCTCCACACCTCTCGGACTACTTTCTTCGAGGTTTTGTCCTTAGTCGAAACCAAAGTTATCAGGCGCCGTGATGGGGGCGTGTCGGTTTTATCCGGATTGGCATCTTCTTCGGCTAGGCTATTCAGCGCCCGGACATGCAACTCCGCCTGTCGGCGCGAGCGTTCACGGAGCGTTTCCTTATCTGCGAGACTGTTCAGCGCCCTCGCGTGCTCCTCCGCGCCCTGCCTCGACAGTTCTTTTAACGACAGCTTTGCCGGTGAAAGCGTTAAGCCGAGCCATGCCCGCCAGCGCGATCCGAGCACTTTATCCATCCACGTCTTTACCATCGCTCTTGCGCTACGGTATTACACTCTCGCAATTGGTCGGACAGCCAGACGGCACTGGTGCCCATCTGCCGGCCGTTCGAGTTCTTGTGCTCTTCGATCCGCGCCATACACTCCTCGAAGTATGCCTTCCGGGCGTATTCCTGCCACCCCGATCCATCATTCATTCGACCCAAAACAAAACCCGCCCCTAGCACCCCGGCGACGAGGAGAATGACGAGAATGAGATGAGAGGTGCGCATAGCTGCTATTTCCCCACGGTCTTACCTTTGAGCTTGTACCATTGCATCGTTCCTTTGAGCAGTGCTTCTGTCACCTTGTCAGTCCGGGCTCGGAGTTTCCAGTAGGTGCTCTCGAACGGCTTGATGGTACGGCCGAATACTTCCTTGAAGATACGAGCCACTACGGCCGGTACCAGCTTATTCGGAATAGCCCCGGCGATTACTTTCTTGGTAGTAATGCCTTTCACTTGGCCTTTCTTCACGGCTGGTTTCGGAGTCGGCTGCGGTTCTTCACTGTCGCCACCACCTCCTCCACCTCCGTCCGAACTGCCACCCCCATTATCATTGTTTGAGGTTGCGGCCGGTATAGGGGTAGGTGTGGGGGTTGGTGATGGTGTGGGATCAGGTGCAGGAGTAGGAGTTGGACAAGGATGAACCGCAAAGGTTCTTTGGTGTGTGCTGAAAGGGTTGTAGTAGTTGGTGATAGTATCCGTCTCGACTAGCTCCGATTTTACTTTATGAGTACCAACGCCAACTGACACGAGATCGGTTATCCAGAGATTCCCATTGAGCGTGTGCGGAATCTCGACATTATCTAATTTCACTATCAGATACTCGGTGGGTGTTTGAGAGATAATAGAACCAGAGAAATATATTTCTTGTGACCCACACCGACTGATTACAATGCCATCGATGGGAACTCTTGTAGCCTGCACGTCCTCGGTGCTTACTTCTTCTGTCTCCGATACCGCCAGCGCTGTCTGGCCGACAACCAGACCGGCGAGAACGAGCATTGATATGATTTTCTGCTGCATGTTCATAGTCATTTTGTTAAGAGATAAATCCCTCCGTAAACTGGCGGTAAAACAAAGCCGACCGCCAGCTCGATGGGTTACCCCATCCATACAGGTTTCCCTGTATGACGTTACGCACGATAGCTGAACGATCGGTTCAGTGTGCGTAACGCTTGTAATGCCATGCCGCCGCTAAAGCGGTCGGTTTAGGCACTTGCTCCTTATCGGAGCTATTAAACTGTAATTTCATATTACCTCGGAAAAGTGTCTAAATCAAGCCGCGGATGCATTTTAGCTGTAAAATGAAGAATATGAGTATGAATCCAATCTCTAATGATTTCGGCACTTATTAACACAAGAAAATGGGCAAAGTTGAAACAGGACAATGCGTAAGGCTGTCTATATTCAGCCTCGCCAAGCACGAATACTTCCTTGACGGCTACAAGTCGTACCGGAGTACGACGCTTTATTTCGTGAATAACTTTACCGGCCGTGAAAGCCATATCGGAGCGGTTATATCTTTGATGGTCGGTTACGAGTGCCTCATTCTCTTTTACGCTGCCACACTCGACACTGGCGAGACGATAGATGTCGAGAGCAAGTTCCCCCTAACCACGACCTTCTGCAATCTCGGCGGCTACCGCTATTGGTTTATCTGCTCCCATGAGACAGATGGTAAACCCTGTGGTAGGCGTGTCGGTGTCTTGTATATGAAAGGCCACGAGTTCGCCTGCCGACACTGCCATGATCTCACCTACAACAGCCGGAAACTAAGCGGCCGGTATAAGGCAGCCGGGAATATAATTAGCATCCGCGCTTTGGAGGCAGCCGAGAATGCGGCAAAAAGAATGTATTATGGTGGCAAGATAACCAGAAAATACTATCGGTATCTCCGCATAGAAGCCAAGTTCAGGCATAACTGGGCGATGAACCTTTTTACTATCTACGATATGAAGGAGGGGAGAGACGCTAGACTGCTCGAAAAGGCACTAAATATGACAGACGCATGATGCCTTGCTAGGCTAAAACAACAGTATGAGTATGAAAAAATACACTCGTGAGAAGCTTCTCGATAGAGAGCTGTACAAAAAACCGATATGGGACAGGCCGAGTTTATTCCACCGGGACTCGGGTACAGCAAATGTAGAAGATCTTTTATATGACGCTGAATTTTGCGGTGCTACCATCATGCACTTCTTCTTATCCCTCGAATGCGGAAGAGATGAGGCATTACGTCCCGGCGTAATCGTCCACGAATCCGTATCCGACAGGAAAGACGAATTGGTTCGGTATCTTGAAGAGTTAGGTTTTATCACACCCGACTGGGAGCGTTATCAAATCGAACTGGCCGAGAAGGTTCACTGGCAACAACCAAAAGCCATTCATTTTCGATACGAGAGCGATAAAATCAGAGACCTTATCGATTTGTTTTATCGGATAGAGAAAGACAGGGAAAACTTTAAAAGTCTCAAGGAAGAAAAAGTGTACTTCGAGAAAAAACTCTGGAAGAAAAGGGCATTGTCGCTACCAGAGCCTCTCCCGGCAGGTACGAAGTGGGAGGAAATAGAATGGCGGTTTCTCAACCGCGACGAAGCGCAAATCAAAACGAGAGATACTGCATTTACTGTAACAAATGCCGCCATCGGCTGGTACAACGACCGCACCAAGTCGAAGCAGCCCGATAAGAACTGGCTGCTACTCTACGAGACTGCGGAAACGGCCAGTAGGTTCAGGAGGCCAGATACGCGAACTATTCCCCTTGTGACGACCCGGCAACGAAGAAAAATGCTAAACGATGCGCTGAAAGAAACTTTCGGATTGCACAGCGATCCGTTAGAACTCGGAGACCAAGGCAAATTCTATTTAAGATTCGTCATTATTCCAGAAGTGGACGTCACGGCTGAAATACCTAACGAAATCCAGAAATCGTTCGCTGAAAACAGTCCCAGCAGATTTGACCCGGGCGAAGCGTAAATTTTACAAAACCTGACATGCCGGAACGGTCCCATTTATGGGACTTTTTCAGTGTAAATAGCGCAGGACCGTCAAATTTGACGGGGATATTTATAGAAGTCTATGAGTATGCCCTACCAAACATCCGATTTCCCCACCGCAGTCTCCCTGTTGGTACTAAAACATCCGCTTATAGGAGTAGATAGCACCAATCCTCGGCGTGCGTTATTCCGGTTCGAGCAATCGGATAAACTTGAAGCTGACATAAGAAAAATTCAGAGCGGTCGGATTCAAGTGGATCCCCTTGATTTCTGGAATGCACAAAAAAGGCTGAAGCACATTCTTTACGACGAGACCGGAGAGATATGAAAGTGTCTCAGAAACAACTGGATCGATTCAAGGAAATCTGCCGGGTTCGAATGGGTGTGGAGTTGGATGACACGAAAGCACGCGAACAAGCCTTAAAGCTTCTCAAGCTTTTAGCACTAACGCGCAAGCCACTCCCTGCTAAGCCAAAATACGAACCCCCTTAAACCAAACCTAAAGGAAAAAGCCACCCGACCAAGAGTAGCTTTTATGTTTATATTCTACCTCTTTTAACCATTATTACTAGCTCAATTGTATGCCATCCAACACAGTACAAAACATTCTCAGCCGACTTAAAAATGTGCGGCGTAGTGGCGCTTGTTATATCGCTCGCTGCCCCAACCACGATGACCATCGAAATAGCCTAAGTATTGGCGAAGGTCATGATGGTCGTGTCTTGCTCTTTTGTCATGCCGGTTGCGACACCAAAGAAATACTTCAGCAATTAAACCTTAAATTCCGTGACCTATTCCCCTATGAAAAAGCAAAATAAGATGAAGATCGTCAAAGCCTACAACTATCGCAATGAAAAAGGGAAGCTCCTTTTTCAAGTATGCCGACTTACGCCTAAAGATTTTCGCCAGCGTCGACCGAATGGCAAACAAGGATGGTTGTGGAGCACTCATGGGGTCGACAAAGTGCCTTACCGGCTTCCAGAGCTATTAGCGTCTGATCCTCAGCAACCAGTGTTTATTGTTGAGGGCGAAAAGGATGTTGATAATTTGATCGGGCTCAAGCTTATTGCCACCACGAATCCAGGTGGAGCCTTAAAATGGTCGCCAGATTACAACCACTACTTTAAGAACCGCCAGGTCATCATCCTTCCCGACAATGATGAAGCCGGGAAAAAACACGCCAAAAAGGTTGCCCAGAATTTAATTCATGAGGCCGCCAGTCTTAAAATTGTTGAGCTGCCCAATCTTCCTGTTAAGGGTGACGTGAGCGATTGGCTAAAAGCAGGAGGGTCAGCGGAAAAGTTGCTCGACCTGGTCACGAACGCTCAATCACTAAACGGACCCCAAAAAACAGTGGGTGGAAATCAGGAAAGTGGCAGGCAACCTTCCCAAGCTACCCTACTTGTTAAGTTGGCAGAAAGTGCTAACCTACAACTTTTTCATACTGCCGATAAAGAGTGCTACGCCACCGTTAAAATCAACAATCATAAAGAAACTATGTTGCTTAAAGAAAAATCATTTCGGCATTTCCTCATGGGCCTCTTTTACGAAGAACACCAAAAAGCACCTCACGCACAAGCTGTCCAAAATGCTATTGGAGTTTTAGAGGGCAAGGCTTTGTTTAAGTCACCAGAGTTACCGATCTTTACCCGGGTAGCTGGACATCAAGGAAATATCTATTTCGATTTGGGCAACGACAAGTGGGAAGTTATCGAGATCACGCCGTTAGCTTGGCAAGTCATAAGTAGCCATGATTGCCCTGTAAGGTTTCGTCGGCCTCGTGGCATGGCTCCACTGCCGTATCCGGAAACCGGTGGTTGTATAGATGAGCTACGAGAGTTTATGAACTATGCCGACGAAAAAGATTTCATCCTCATTGTCAGTTGGCTGGTAGCTGCACTCAATGCTCAAGGCCCATATACCATTCTGGCTGAACATGGCGAACACGGCACCGGCAAGTCGACTAATACACGCGTGATCAGATTATTAGTTGATCCAAATAAATCTCCGCTGCGTTCCGAACCCCGCGAAGAGCGTGAACTCGTTATTGCGGCAAACAATAGCTGGCTATTAGCTTTTGATAATTTTTCTTTCATCTCGAACAAATTATCTGACGCTCTTTGTCGATTAGCCACAGGGGGTGGGTTCGCCACCCGGGAACTATACACGGACAAAGAAGAGATTCTGTTTGATGCACAGCGCCCGGTTCTCATCAATGGCATTGAAGAATTAGCAACGCGCCCTGATTTGCTTGACCGGCTTCTCATCTTATACCTGCCCCGGATACCAGAGAGCAGGCGTCGAGCCGAGCGAGAGTTTTGGCAAGCCTTTGAGTTGGCACGCCCTCGGATCATGGGAGTGCTTTATACAGCCGTCTCAACTGCACTTCGTAACCTCGATAGCACAAAGCTGTCCTCATCGCCTCGTATGGCTGACTTTACTCAATGGGTCGTGGCGGCTGAGACCGCCTTTGGTTGGCCCGAGGGAACATTCCTAACGGCGTACAAAGGCAACCGACGTGACTTGAATGAGTTGGCGTTAGAAGCCTCAGTGATTGCCCAACCCCTCCAAAAGTTAGCTGAAGCACATGGGGACTGGTCTGGGACCGCCACGGCATTGAAAGAAGAACTCTCAACATTTACCGACGAGGAAACAAGAAAGCAACGAAGCTGGCCTAAGGATGCTAGGTCACTGAGTGGCAAAGTAAGGCGTCTAGCACCCAACCTACGAGCTGTGGGTATTGATGTGGAGTTTCGACGAGAGCAGGGCGAACGTCTCATCAATATTGGATTGGTTCAGAATCCTAGCGTCCAGACCGTCCCAAATGTCCAGACTGCACCCAGTGAGACGATAAATGACGGTAAGGACGATAGATTTGCCATTAATTCTAAAGAGGTGACAACCTTTTTACCGGGGTTTAGCGACAAAGCGAACTATACTAGATTGTAATGTTTATATGGTGTATAATGTTAGTATAGTTATGCACAGCATTGGCAAAACAGAATACTTAACAGTCCATGAGGTGGCCAAGCGACTTGGTATATCCCCCGGCACAGTACGGGTATGGACCGAAAAAGGTGTGCTCAAGACTGTTCGACATCCCGTAAATAAATACCGTCTCTATCGTAAAATCGATGTCGAGCGTGTACTTAACTCCTTAGAAGATCAGACAAAATGAGTGCTCCTGTTTCTACTCTTTATATTTACGCTCGCAAATCCACTGAAAATGACGAGAAGCAGGTGGAGTCAATTCCTCGTCAAATCGACATAGCGCACGAGTTAGCTATTCGAGACGGCGTAACAATTCCCGAACCACATGTCCTTACAGAAGAACGGACAGGGAAAAAGCCCGGACGCCCTGTATTCAATCAGCTTATGCAGACGGTGGAAAAAAATCACCACACCACAGTTTATTGCTGGATATTTAATAGGTTGAGTAGAAATTCGAAAGATGATGGATGGATACGGCACAACATTGAAATTGGCAAGCTTACTATCATAACTTCTACGGCAAAGTTTGATGAAAGCACCAACGCCATTGTCACTGCTGTCGAAGGAGCACAAGGGACGCAATACAGTCGCGACTTGGGAAAAATGATCAAGGATTCGAATAGGAGCAGACGTAAAAAGGGTATCTACCCCGGTCAGCCACTGCCTGGATATACCTGGGCTGGACCAGAAGGCCAGATGTATCATGCCCCCGATGACAAGCGTTTCAGCCTCATGCAACAAGCTTTGCAGCTTATATTGCATGGCACTCAACCCACAGAAGCCTTAAGAGTTTTGAATGAAGATTGGGGATTTAGGACAAACAAACGTAAAAAACTGGGTGGCGGTCCCATTGCTCACTCAACGTGGTTTGAACTACTACGCAATCCTTATTACTGTGGCCAATTCATTTCATACAGAAATACTCCTTTGGAAAAATGGTACGACGGCACCCATCAGCAGATGATCAGTAGAGAAGAGTTTTGGCAACTACAGGAGATTTTGGGTGAACAAGGCAGACCCCGCCCTTCACTCCCCGCCGAAGAATCTCTCCTTGGACTTTTCAAATGTGGAAAGTGCGGCCGTTCAATCACACGGGATGAACATATACAGGTTAGATGTCTTTGTAAGCACAAGTACTCTGCCAAGCACCAAGATACCTGCCCTCGCTGCGGTCTTCATAAATCAAAGGTTCCAGCAAAACGAAGACATGAGCACCACTATTTAATTTGTGCTGGCATAAAGAAAGTAAAGCAGGGTGAGTCTAAATGCCCTGAGCCTGCCTCAAAAAGAGATGACATTGAAGATCAAATTGTTGGAAAGTTAAAGCAGATCACTATCCCTCAGGAGTTTATTGATTGGGGATTTGAGACGTTGGATGAACAGCCTGACGATGAGCTCAAAACGGAACAGGGGATCCAAGAGTCCTTACAAACATCAGTTGCCGAAACCCAGAAACGACTGGAGCGTCTCAAAGAACTCTACAAGAAAGGTGTCTATGAATACGAAGGCGGAGAGCAAAAGTTCGAAGAGGAACGGCAAAAAGAATTAGCCACAATCAAAGGGTTTAAGCAAAACCTTGCCGAGAGGGTGGGAGGCGAAGTCATGGATGAGAAGGAAGAGGAGGTTTATTCCTTCGCCAAGAACGCCCTGGGGTGGTTTAAGGCAGGAGGGTTTCGAACCAAAGGAAAGATACTTCGTACTTTGAGCGCAGAGGGCCTAATTCTCAATAAAACGCTGGAATTAGACCTTGATGCGGTCTTCATTGAGATCAAAAATACGCTTGATCAAGTGAGATCAATTTTACCTAGTTTCGAACCAGCGAATTTTGGCGAGTTTTGCCTTGTCGATGGCAATCAGGCCACTGTCGCTGCGATAAAATCGACTTGGCTCCC